>NZ_JBPYCT010000010.1:0-183749 GCF_051846875.1 Flavobacterium sp. ARAG 55.4
ATTTCTGTGGTCTTACTACTAGAGTGACCTAATAATTCTTGTATGTATCGTAAATCAGTTCCGCTCTCTAATAAATGAGTGGCAAAACTATGGCGTAAGTAAAGTGTGTAAGCTGATTCTTTTTGTAATTCCCGCATTTTTTGCAGCTTGCTGTAATACTGATTGTGCGCTTCTACTACTATATCGTAAGCCAGTATCTAGAACTCTAGTTTAAATAAGACTTCTCAATACCCGACGAAATGTCCCGAAACTTCGGCAGCAGAAGAGGACATTCCCAAATAAAAAAAACCGGCTTGTAGTGAACAAACCGGATGCTTATGGAAATTAATTTTTTGAAACGAAAGAAGTTTATCTGATAACTCCTGTTGAACCTTCCTCGGACGGAATCAATTCAAGAACTGAATTTGGAGCCAAATTAGCTTCGATACGGTGAGAAACATACACAATAGTCATGTTCGATTCCTGTTTAAGCAAATTGATCAACTGACAAACCAGAGCTACATTTTCATCGTCAAGACCTTCTACAGGTTCGTCCAGAATCACTAAAGGCGGATGTTTTAAAACCGAACGCACAATCATAGCCAGACGCTGTTGCCCAACAGAAAGGCGTTTGAACATTTTGCTTTTAAGGTGTTTCATGCCTATTAAATCAAGCCATTGATCGGCTATGTTTTTTTGCAGGGTAGTAGGCAGATCGTATAATCCAATAGAATCAAAAAAACCCGAAAGTATCATTTGCTCCAGAGTGTGATTTCGGGTAAACAGACTGGTCATATTGGTGGCAAAATAACCGATGTTTTTTTTGATATCCCAAACACTTTCACCGCTTCCTTTTTTATGTCCAAAAAGGTGTAAGTCCTGACCGTAACCTTTAGGACTGTCACCATTAATTAGAGATAAAAGCGTGCTTTTTCCCGAGCCATTAGGTCCGATAAGTTGCCAGAATTCATTTTGCCTAATGGTCCAGTTAATGTTTTTCACAACAGGGCGTTCTTCATAACTTACCGAAACATTATTCATTTGCACCAGAATATTTTGCTGGTTTTCAATAGCGTGTGCCGGCTGCGGAATACCGGATTGTGTAATTATTTTAGTTTCGTGCACTCCGGTATTTATTTCTTCTAAAATATAGTCATTTGAATTAATTTGTCTGTTATTCGAAATGAAAGACAATACATCGGCAGAACGATTAATTAATTGAATAATCTTAATTTTTGAAGCCATTTCTTCCAATGATTTTGACAGCTCTGTTCTGGAAGCCTGATCTAAATGATCCATCGGGTTGTCAAAAATAATATAATCGGGTTTTTGATCCATACAGTATTGCAGGAATTTCTTTTTGCGCTGACCGGAAGAAAAGGTGCTGAGTTTTCTGCCGGAATCTACCGTGGTCAATTCCAGGTATTGGAACTCTTTTTGAATAAAATGATCAATGGCTAAATCAGAATAAAGGATTCCTTTCAGGGTGTTAAAAGGAGCTAATTCGCCAGTGGCATTTCCGGAAAGAATGGTTTCTATGAATTCTTTTTTATTGATTTGATTGGAAAGTAAAATGTTCCAATGGGTAGCAGTTTGCATTAAAAAGTCTCTTTTTTATTGACTGCAAAGATAAGAAGTTTTAAGTTATGAGTTTCAATAGCTATCGGGATGAGTTGAAAACAGTGTTCAGATAACAGACAACAAATAGATTACTTAACTGACTCTAATTTTCAATCCACAATTCACAACTAAATCTGAATATTGAGCGCTTTGATCTGGTCTTCGAGTGTTAAGGCGTATTGATAGCTGTAATCGAAAATTTCATCTGCGTTTTTTAGGTTGTAAAGACTAAACTGACTCATGTTAGGCGGTTCAAAATAAAAGTCACAGCTTAGTGTTTTTTGCTCTACAGAACTTTTCATCGCCAAATGAAAACAACGATCCAGAATATTATTCATTCCTACTTTATCTACTTCCTTTTTGATCGAATTGACATAACTTCCAATAATAACATCACATTGTCCCATAAGAGGTTCTATGGGAAAATTGTTAATCACACCGCCATCGACATACAAACTGCCGTTGTAAGAAATGGGTTGAAATAGTAGGGGCAGGCAGGAAGAGGCCATGATGGCACTGGACAGGTTTCCGGAGGAAAAATAGACTAATTCACCTTTTAAAATATCTGTAGCGGTAATGTATAGCGGAATTTTTAAATCTTCAAAAGTATTTGCCGGAAAGCAGTTCAGATAAATATCGTGAAAACCTTTCATCGCAAACAAACCCTGTCGTTTGATTAAAAGATTTGAAAAACTAAAGATTTGTCCTTTTTTGAGAATTTCTAATATTTCAGTTGCCGAGTAACCAGCTGCATAAAACGCAGCAGCAATAGCACCTGCACTGGTTCCTGAAACATGTGAAGCCTTTATATTTAATTCTTCGAGAGCTTTCAGGAGTCCTAAATGTGCAATTCCGCGGGCCCCTCCGCCGGATAATACAATTCCAACTTTGGTTTTCATTTTTTTGGTTTAAGGTTGGGTTATGAGTTATGTGTTATGAGTGTAATGTTTATACATTATTTTACTGAACTGCTATTGCCTAAGATTCTGTAAAATCTTCATATTTTGGAATACTTAACATCGCATTAAGAGCAATTTCCGGAACAGGATCTACAAGTTTACGCAGTTTGGTATCCATCCAGGCACCATCTACAGTCAGCGTTGCACAGAGCACATTATCCTCTGTCCTAAATTCATGAGCAATAGACCAGCGGGATGCATCGGTTTTCATTTTAGCTACTTTAGTATAAAGTGTTATGGCATCACCCAGTTTTAATTCTTTTCTAAAAACACATTCTTCCCGAAAAAGTACCGGACCAAAATGCTGTTTTTGAAAAATCTGTAGAGTGAGTCCCAGACTTTCTAATATTTCCATACGATGCTGAGCGGCAAAATCGTAATAAACACTATGACGAACATGAAAATTAGGGTCTAAATCGGACCAGCGAAAAGATAATTGCTTGCTGAAAGAGGTCATATTGTTATTTTAAAATTTAATTCTCGTAAATTTAGAAAAAATAAGCCAAAAGACAGAGAAGAATTCTATAGTTTTAGCTATATTTAATTTAATTGATTTTGTTTTTTTGTGGTGCTTTTTTAAGTAATAAATATCTTTATCAGATGAGATTTAGTGTAAGCAGTTTTTTATCCTATGAAGTTTTTTCTGCAACAACCTTTATTTTTAATATTCAGGCTGCTGTTTCGGAAACCCAGATTATTGTTTCAGAATTGCTTACCATTACTCCAGAGATTAAGTACGAAGAATTTATGTTGAAAAATTCAGCTACTCGTTTTATAAAAATGGAAGTAGCTAAAGGAACTGCTTTTACAATTAGTTATGAAGCAGTGGTGGAAGTGTTATACCAGCTGATTGCTCCCGAAAGACTGTCAACATCTATGCCTTTAATTAATTTAGATAATGAAATATTACCTTTTATTTCTCCCAGCAGGTATTGTGAATCGGATAAATTATTAGATTTTGCACACCGGCAGTTTGGACATTTACCGAATGAATTTTCTAAGGTAAAAGCAATTAACGAATGGGTTTTTAATTCCATAGCTTATAAAGCCGGAACTAGTGATTCCAACAGATCTGCCTGTGATGTTCTCCATTTAAAAGAAGGGGTTTGTAAAGATTTTGCTCATCTTGCCATTGCTTTATGTCGTGCCTTAGATATTCCGGCGCGATATTTTACGGCTTATGCTTATGCCCTTGATCCACCTGATTTTCATGCTTGTTTTGAGGCTTATGTAGGAGGGAAGTGGTTGTTTTTTGACCCTACTCAATTAAGTATTCCTAATGGATTGGTCAAAATAGCTGATGCTAAAGATGCCAGTGAGGTAGCTGTGGCTAGTTTTTTTGGTGAAGTGAATTGTACTTTTATGAAAATCGAATGCCATCCTCTTTCTGTTTTTATTCCTATGGATGCAAAAAAAAACAAAGCCATTTCTTATGGTTGAAATGACTTTGTTCTCCAGAATGTGTTAATCATCGATAGCCTGTTCAGCTAATATCTGGAATTTCCAGCCAGTATTGTCTGATGTTTTTTGTGTTTGTTTCAGAATGATTCCTATGAGTTCTTCTTTTGGATCAGCAAAATACTGGGTATTAAAGTAGCCGCCCCAGTTAAAGGTTCCGGCGCTTCCCTGACCGCCTGAATCTTCGCCCATCTGGTTCAAAACTCTAAAACCTAATCCGTGACCGGCATCGGTTTTGCCCCAGATTTCGCCAATTTGGTTTGCCAGCATAAATTGAACAGTAGTTCGGCTTAATAATCTTATTCCGTTTAATTCGCCTTTATTCAGGAACATTTGCAGGAAAGTAGCATAATCTTTTGCTGTGCTGGATAATCCGGCACCACCTGAGAAAAAACTTTTGGCTCCTTTTATCGGATAATTTACGTCATAAAAAGTATTGGGAAACGGAATCCATTTGCCGTTTTCTTTGGTTTGGATAGTAACCAGTCGGTTGGATTTTGATTCCGGTAAATAAAAATAAGTATCATTCATTCCCAAAGGTTCAAAAATACGGGTTCTGTAGTACTCATCCATTGGCATTCCTGACATGATTTCGATAAAATAACCGATGACATCCAAACCTTCACTATAAGTAAATTTTTCTCCCGGATTGTGGTGCAACGGAAGCTTTGCCAGTTTTTTGACACTTTCGGCAATGGTAATTTTATCAGTTGTAAACAAATCGGTTACGCCGGCATCTTTGTATATTTTTTTAAAACGGGCATCGCTGTCAATTTGTCCATAACCAATTCCTGAAGTATGCGTTATTAAATCGCGGATGGTAATCTCTCTTTTGGCAGGTTTTGTCGTGTATTTTCCATTTGGATAAACACTGTCCAGAACCTGTGCGTTTTTAAATTCCGGAATGTATTTTGAAATGGGGTCGTCAAGTTTGAATTTGCCTTCTTCCCAAAGCATCATCACAGCGGTTGTAGTAATGGCTTTGGTTTGTGATGCAATTCTGAAAATGGCATCGGTTTTTAAGGGGGCTGAATTAGCATTATCGGCATTTCCAAAGGCTTTTAGATATACAATTTTTCCTTTTCGGGCGACTAAAGCAACGGCGCCGGGAATTTCTGAATCAGCAACGGCTTTGTTAAGCATGTTATCAATTCGTGCCAGTCTTTCGCTGGATATTCCCACACTGGCAGGAGCGGCTTCACTGAGTTTGGGTGAGTTTTTTATAGATTTAGTTTGGGCATAATTGCTAAAACCTGACACTATAAAAAAAGCAATAAAAAGATTTTTCATGTTGGTTAATTAGTAGTAGGGATTAAAATAGTTTTATTCCGGAATTTTTTCTATCAAAATAGGATTTTCGGCAGTAACATAATAGGTGCAGCTCATGTCGATAATGTCTACACGCCATTTGGCAATACCACATTGTGCTGCATGTTGGCAAAAAGTATAATAATCTGTCTGACCGTCCTGATGCATCACCAGAAATTCAATAAATCGCTCTTTGTTAGCCACAGCAGAAATTGTTAATGTATCATATTTTTTATCGGTGCTGACAACAAAATTATTGACACCATAATACGAAACACTTCCATCAGCCACAATTGTATCATAGCCTTTCACGCCCAGACTAATTAAGTCTTGTATGTAATTTGGGAAATCAGCACCCGACTTTACTTTGGAATGTGCAGCTTTAATTTGGTCTATTGTAAACATGTTTATTTTTTTTTAGGTTTTTCAAATATAGCGTAAAAACGCAAAAAATCTGTTTTTTGATGTTTTAGTTTAAGAAGAAAGTCTTTTATCTTCTGGAATTGTTTTAATCGAAATTTCCCTTTGCGGATAGGGAATAGAAATTTTTTCGGCATCAAAGCGTTTTTTTATACTTTGCAATAAATCACAGTACATGATAAATCCATCACTATGATTTTTGGCCCAAGCCCATGCTTTTAAATTCACGCTCGAATCGGCCAGAGCAATTACTCTTGCAACTACTAATGGTGAGTTTTCTCTAATGTTTTCCGGTGTTCTGGTATCAATAAATAAAGGATGTTTTGCCACTTCTTCCTGCATTATTGCCAAAGCTTTATCAATATCTGATTCGTAGCCAATACCTATTTCTATAGCTTTGCAGCATTTAGTATCCTGCATATTTGTATTTTTAATTATTTCATTACTGATAACGGAGTTAGGAATGATAATGCGGTTGTTTTCTGCATCTTTTAAAACGACCTGTCTAAGATTAATATCTTCTACAATTCCGGTAAAATCATTTATGGTTATGCGATCGTTAATACGGAAGGGTTTAAAAATAACTAAAAAGATTCCACTCATGATGTTGCTTAAAGCCTGTTGCGAAGCTAAACCTGCAATTAAGGAAAGTACTCCTGCACCAGCTAACAGAGAATGTCCTATAATTTTAAATTGGGGTATTTGTATTAGTGCAAACGAAATGCCCAGAATATAAATAATACTGATAATAAGGTGTTTTAAGAATTTTAATCCGGTACTGTCAAAATCTTTACGCTCGAGTCTTTTGTATATTAAACGTTTTAATATTTTATCGACAATAGCACCTAATAAAAAAGTAAAAAGAATAATTATAACAATGCTAAGAAGCAGTTTAAAGTCGGTTTTGAAGTTAAGCATAACAGGTGTTTTTGAAATTTTAAAAATAATAAAATGAACCGATATCTGATCCTATTTTTTTATACTATATGACATATTCAGACACAGAATAAAAATAAGGGATAGAAAATGTATTTTATGATGAGAATGGATATAGTTTCTGAAGCTTCAGAAACAGGAATAGCTTTTGATTTTAATTGTGACAGTATTATTACTGTTTTTTGAAATTCTGTCAGTTATTTTTAAAATGTCATATTGTCAGCTAATTTTACGACAGCTTTTCTGTTTTCTGACAATTTACAGGAGGCTTTGATATTGGCACAAAGATTGACTTATGCACCATGAGTTATTAAATCGAGTATATAATAAAAATTAAATATATTAAAAATGGGTAAAATAATCGGAATTGATTTAGGTACAACGAACTCTTGTGTTTCTGTAATGGAAGGTAGCGAAGCAGTTGTTATTCCTAATGCAGAAGGAAAAAGAACAACGCCATCTATCATCGCTTTTGTAGAAGGTGGAGAAATTAAAGTAGGGGATCCTGCTAAAAGACAAGCGGTAACTAATCCAACTAAGACTATTGCTTCTATCAAACGTTTTATGGGACATTCATTTGCTGAAGTTACTGAAGAAGCAAAAAGAGTTCCTTACAGTGTAGTAAAAGGAGACAACAATACACCACGTGTGGATATTGACGGTCGTTTGTATACTGCTCAGGAGTTGTCTGCAATGACACTTCAAAAAATGAAAAAAACTGCTGAAGACTATTTAGGTCAAACTGTAACTGAAGCGGTTATTACTGTTCCTGCTTACTTTAACGATGCACAACGTCAGGCTACTAAAGAAGCTGGTGAAATTGCTGGTCTTAAAGTGATGCGTATCATCAATGAGCCAACTGCTGCTGCACTTGCTTACGGATTAGATAAAAAAGGAACTGATCAAAAAATTGCTGTTTACGATTTAGGTGGAGGTACTTTTGATATCTCTGTTTTGGAATTAGGAGACGGTGTATTCGAAGTATTATCTACAAATGGAGATACTCACTTAGGAGGAGATGATTTTGACCAGGTTATTATTGACTGGTTAGCTGATGAATTTAAAGCTGAAGAAGGAATTGACTTGCGTTTAGATCCAATGTCATTACAACGTATCAAAGAAGCTGCTGAAAAAGCTAAAATTGAATTATCTGCTTCTGCTGAAACAGAAATCAACTTGCCATACGTAACCGCTACTGCTTCAGGACCAAAACACTTAGTTAAAAAATTATCTCGTTCTAAATTTGAACAATTAGCTGATTCTTTAGTAAAACGTTCTATGTCACCAGTTGCTAAAGCGTTAAAAGATGCTGGTTTATCAGTTTCTGATATCGACGAAGTGATCTTGGTTGGAGGTTCTACCCGTATCCCAAGAATCGTTGAAGAGGTTGAAAAATTCTTTGGTAAAAAAGCTTCTAAAGGAGTTAACCCTGATGAAGTTGTAGCTATCGGTGCTGCTATTCAAGGTGGAGTTTTATCTGGAGATGTAAAAGATGTATTGTTACTTGACGTTACTCCATTATCTTTAGGTATTGAAACTATGGGTGGTGTAATGACTGTTCTTATCGAAGCTAACACTACTATCCCAACTAAAAAATCTCAGGTATTCTCTACTGCTGCTGATTCTCAACCATCTGTTGAAATCCACGTTTTACAAGGAGCCAGAGCAATGGCTGCGGATAACAAAACTATCGGTCGTTTCCACTTAGACGGTATTCCGCCAGCACCAAGAGGAGTTCCTCAAATCGAGGTTTCTTTTGATATTGATGCTAATGGTATCATCAAAGTTTCTGCTACAGATAAAGGAACTGGAAAATCTCACGATATCCGTATCGAAGCTTCTTCTGGTTTAACTGCTGAAGAAATCGAACAAATGAAAAAAGATGCAGAAGCTAATGCTGATGCTGATAAAGCTGCAAAAGAAAGAGCTGAAAAATTAAACGAAGCTGACAGTACTATTTTCCAAACTGAAAGTCAATTGAAAGAATTGGGAGATAAAATTTCAGATGAGCATAAAACAGCTATCGAATTTGCTTTAACTGAACTTAGAATGGCACACCAGTCTCAGGATATTGCTGCTATCCAAAAAGGTTTAGATAATGTAAATGCTGCTTGGAAAACTGCTACTGAAGCTATGTACGCTCAAGGAGAGCAAGGTCAGGCAGCTGCTGCTGAACCACAAGCTGAAGGTGACAACGTTCAGGATGTAGATTACGAAGAAGTAAAATAATTTTATAACTAAGCAATTAGTATTAAAATCAAAACCGGGTCAGAAATGACTCGGTTTTTTTGTTTTTTTAGAGAAGTAATAAAATGAAATTTTGAAACATATCTCATAAATTATATAAGGACTTGTAATGATTTATTCAGCAATTTTGAGATATCGAAAATTGAAATAATGAAAAAACGGAATGCCTCACATTTTATATGAAAATTATGGTTTTGAAATAAAAATTAAAAACATATTGTTTTTTATATAAATCGTGTTCATACCTTATAATACGTTAGCTATTGTAGCCAAATATATCGATTGAAATTTCAGCACAAAAAAAACAGCTTTCTAAATAAGGCTGTTTTTTTTTTTTTTTATGATAGCAAAATGAATGACTATTTTATAGAATTTGTAACACAAAATATAAGTTCGGAACATAGTGCTTTGTAAGTTTAAATATTTGGTTCAAAAAAAAATGAAAATTGCCGTTGTACACCGCTGCTTTATGACTTCTTTTCTTTATTTTTGATTCAACTATATTAAAAATTTTACAAATGTTACTCTTGTGAAAAGTTTTATTAATTTAAATTTTAATCTCTGACCATCTAGCTGATCTATTTGTAAAGAGTCATACTTAATTATGATTTTAATTGTTGATGATATAGAGGCAAATATAATTGCTCTGAAAAAAATTCTGGAGTTACATAACCTTGAAGTTGATACAGCAACATCCGGCGAGGAAGCGCTTAAAAAAATTTTAAAGAAGAATTATTCTTTAATAATTATGGATGTTCAGATGCCTAAGATGGATGGTTTTGAGGTGGTTGAAATTTTAGCCGGTAATAAAAAGACAAAAGACATACCTGTCATCTTTCTTTCAGCAGTTAATAAACAAAAAAAATTCATTTCCAAAGGCTACCAAACAGGAGGAGTTGAATATATTACCAAACCGGTAGATCCTGAATTACTCATTTTAAAGGTAAAAACTTTTCTGAAAATTTATAATCAGCAAAATGAACTTAAAATTGTTCGTGATTTATTAGCAAAAGAAATAGAAATTCGAAAAAAAGATCAGGAAAATCTGGAAATCATTGTAGCGGAAAGGACTAAAGAGCTGGTACAAAAAAACGAAGAATTAGAGATGCGCAATCATGAATTACAGCAGTTTTCCTGGGTTGTTTCCCATGATTTGAAAGAACCAGTTCGTAAAATCCAGATTTTTATTAAGATGATTAAAGAAAGATTTCTCATTCAGGAAGAGAAATCACTCGATTATATTGACAGGACGATTCGTTCTGCAGAAAGAATGGAAAACCTGATTACGGATTTATTAGAATATTCCAGACTCTCGTCGAATGTACCTCCGGAAGAAACAGATTTAAATCTCATTGTAGAAGAAATTGTGACTGACTTTGATTATCTGATTGATAAAAAAGAAGCTTCTATTTATGTCGGTAATTTGCCTGTACTTAATGCTATTCCAAGTCAGATGCGTCAGGTATTTCAAAATCTGATAGGTAATTCTTTAAAATTCACCAAAAAAGATGTAAAACCGGTTATCGCTATTTCCTCTCAGATTATCGCTTCTAAATCTTTTGACAGCGAACCTTCAGAAGACGGAAAATATTGTCGTATTGAGGTCAAAGACAACGGAATTGGTTTTGATGAAAATTATATAGATCGTATTTTTATGATTTTTCAGAGCCTGAATGTTCGAAGTGCTTATGAAGGAACCGGAATTGGTTTAGCAATCGCAAAAAAAATAATTGAAAAACACAATGGTTTAATTACCGCTAAAAGCGTTGCTAATGAAGGTGCCACTTTTATTCTGATTTTACCTTTGACTAACGAAATAAATTAATCAAACTATTCTTTATTTACATGAACGGAAATTTTAAAAGAAACGTACTTATTAGCTCTTCTGTATCAATATGCATATTATTGATTAGTTCGATAGCCTCTTTTTTAAGTATTCGAAGTCTCTTAAAAAGTAACAATCTGGTTTATCATACTCAGGAAGTTATTTATAATATTAACGAAGGAAAAGCCCTTTTACTTGAATCGCAGACACGTATGAGAGGCTTTTTAGTTACCGGAAAAGACAGTTTTTTAGCAGGTTTTAATGAAAATGAAGCTAAAACAGATACATTTTTCTATACAGTGGAAGAGTTGACTATTGATAACCCTGTTCAGCAAAAGAGATTAGTTCAGCTAAAACCTTTACGTGCCCAGTATTTCAGATTTCTGAATCAAAAAATTGTAGAGAAAAGAAATGGTTTTAATTTCCTTGCTTATGATTTAGACAGAGGTAATGAGCTAATGGCAAAAATGAATGATCTTACCACTCGTATTGAAAAGGAGGAACAAAGATTATTAACTGAACGCATTTCCAGCTCTGAACGTTATGGTCAGTATAGTTCTATATTGATTGTGGCAGCTTTTATTATCGCTTTTATTATTAGTGTGTTATTTTTAATACGAATACTAAAAGATTATAAGCAAAGATTAGAATTACAAAAAGAGCTGCAAAAGAAAGAAGAAGAAACACAATTGCGCATAAGTACAATCAGTTCAGTAGCAAAACAAATTTCGGAGGGAAATTATGATATTGAAATTGAAGGCGCAAAAAATGACACTTTAGGAAGTGTGAGTGTTTCACTCAATAATATGGGAAAATCGCTAAAAGAATCATTCCGGTTATTAGAAGATCAGGAATGGCTACAAGCCGGTATTGCCGAATTAAATAACGTTATGCTTGGCGAAAAACTAATAGATGTTTTTTCTAATGATGTGGTCAACTTTTTAGCAGTGTATACTAATAGTAGTGCGGGGGGGTTATATGTACTGGAAGGAGATACATTATATGCTAAAGCCGGTTATAACTTTTCTTCAAATTCAAAACGAGAGAAATTTAAACTTGGTGAAGGTTTAATTGGTCAGGCAGCGGTTTCTAAAGAATTATTAGAATTAGACATTATTGAAGAAGATGCAATTCATATTTCTTATGCTTTAGGAGAGGTGAAGCCAACACACATTGTGGCATTTCCATTAATCGACAACAAGGTTGAAGGTGTTATTGAACTGGCAAGTCTTACTACTTATACAGCATTAGAATTAGAGTTTTTTAAATTAATAGCTAAGAATATAGGAGTGGGATTGCGGGCTACAATTAATCGTAAACATTTAAGTGATTTACTGGAAGAAACGCAGGCACAATCAGAAGAATTACGCATTCAGCATAGTGAAATGGAAGCTATTAATGCTGAACTGGAAGCGCAGACAGAAAAATTACAGGCCTCAGAAGAAGAATTGCGTGTGCAGCAGGAGGAATTACAGCAAACTAATGAGGAATTAGCGGAGCGAAGTGTTTTATTAGAAGAGAAAAATACTGAAATTCAGAAAAAATCCGAAGATTTAGAAATCACAACGCGTTATAAATCAGAGTTTTTAGCCAATATGTCTCATGAATTGCGTACACCATTAAACTCTATTTTGTTGTTAAGTCGTTTGCTTTCTGAAAATAATGACAGCAACATGAATGAAGAGCAGATTGAATTTGCAAAAGTAATTCAGAGTTCAGGAAACGGATTGTTAGGTTTAATTGACGAAATTCTGGATTTATCCAAAATTGAAGCCGGTAAAATGGAATTAGAATTTTTAGAAGTTTCTGTTAAGGAAATCACAGATACAATGAAAAATCTATTTTCTCAGGTAGCTAAAGAAAAAAATATTTCTTTTGAAATTATTGCAGAAAATGCCCCAGTAGTAATTAGAACGGACAAAATCCGTTTGGAGCAAATTATTAAAAATTTGATTTCAAACGCTATTAAATTTACTTCTGAAGGTAAGGTTACACTGGAAATAAAAATGGATCCTGATAATGACAAAACAGTTTGCTTTATAGTTACAGATACCGGTATAGGAATTCCGTTAAACAAGCAGCCACTTATTTTTGAAGCTTTTCAGCAGGCTGACGGTTCAACAAAACGTAAATATGGTGGTACAGGCTTAGGATTATCTATCAGCAGAGAGCTGACTAAATTATTAAAAGGAGAAATTAAATTAAAAAGTACTGTTAATCAGGGAAGTGAATTTACTTTATGTTTACCGGCTTATGGACAAAAATCTGTTCAAAACGATGAAACAAACCATAAATCATCTGAGGATGAAACCACTGATATCACCTCAAGACCTATTGTGAAAAAGTACATCAGTCCGGTTATTCCGGATGAAATAGAGGACGACAGAGCGCAATTAGAACCGGGTGATAAAGTTATTTTGATTGTAGAAGACGATATAAATTTTGCTAAATCACTTTTAAAATATACCCGAAATCAGGGGTATAAGGGGATAGTGGCTGTCCGCGGTGATTATGCTTTAGATTACGCTTTGCTTTATAGTCCTATCGGAATTTTATTAGATGTAGAATTACCCATAAAAAGCGGTTGGGAAGTAATGGAAGATTTAAAAGGAAATTCTCAAACACGTCCTATTCCGGTGCATATTATGTCATCTCATAAATTAAAACAGGAAAGTTTGTTGAAAGGAGCGGTAAACTTTTTAGACAAACCAGTTGCATTTGAAAAATTTCCGTCTGTTTTTGAAAAAATAGAACAAATTATCAATAAAGAATCCCAAAAAGTATTAATTATTGAAGACAATTCTCATCACGCACAGGCATTAGCTTATTTTCTGGAAACCTATAATATTAATTCAGAAATTAAAAGTGAAGTTGGAGCAGGAGTAGAAGCTTTGATGAATAGCGATGTTGAATGTGTAATTCTTGATATGGGAATTCCGGACAAACAATCGTATGCTATTTTAGAAGGTTTAAAGAAAACCGAAGGAATGGAAAGTTTACCTGTTATTGTTTTTACGGGTAAAAGTTTATCGATGAAAGAAGAAGTGAAAATTAAAAAATATGCTGATTCAATTATTGTTAAAACAGCTCATTCTTACCAGCGAATGCTGGATGAAGTGTCATTATTTCTTCATTTGGTTGAAGAGAACAAAGACAGTTCCAAAGTGGATAAAAAATTAAATTTATTAAACAATATTCTCAACGGTAAAAAAGCCTTAATCGTTGATGATGATGTTCGTAATATTTATTCATTAACTAAATCTTTGGAGGTTTTTAAAATGAATATAATTACTGCAATAGATGGTAAGGAAGCCTTAATTGCATTAGAAGAAAATCCTGATACTGATATTGTTTTATTAGATATGATGATGCCTAATATGGATGGTTATGACACAGCTGTTCAGATTCGAAAAAATCCATTGTTTAAGAAAATGCCTGTAATTGCAGTTACGGCAAAAGCAATGATAGGAGACCGCGAAAAATGTATTCAGGCAGGAGCGTCAGATTATATTACAAAACCGGTAGATGTTGACCAGTTACTTTCATTATTAAGAGTTTGGTTGTATGATAAAACCAACTAAGAATTTGTTTTAAAATGTCCAGAAAAAGAATTTTAATTATTGATGATGATGCTCGAAATATTTTTGCGCTTACAGCAACATTACGAGCCAGATCTTTTGAATGTGTTTCTTGTTTAAGCGCTGAGGAAGCTTTGAAAAAATTAGAAACAGAGGAAATTTTTGATGCTGTTTTAATTGATATGATGATGCCTGATATGGATGGCTATGAAGCGATTCCTTTAATAAAAAAGATACCTGAAAGGAAAAATGTTTTGATAATTGCAGTTACCGCACAGGCTATGGTAGGTGATCGGGAGAAATGTTTAATAGCGGGAGCAAATGATTACATCTCTAAACCTATTGATGTAGATAAGTTGCTGGTTGCACTTGAGAAAATATAAAAATGATAGAAGAACTAGAGTTGGAAACACTTATTAATGAGGTTTATGAACATTACGGTTTTGATTTTGGAAATTATTCAAAAGCTTCTTTAAAAAGACGGGTGGAAAGACTCTATCTGATGGATGGTTTTAGTCATTTTCACGAATTTTTACATCGTATTACCACCGATGAGGATTATTACAGAAGGATGATTGAAGAAATTACAGTAAATGTAACTGAAATGTTTCGTGATCCTTTGTTCTACAGTGTTTTACGAAATGAAGTTATTCCTCTTTTGGCACCAAAACCATTTATCAGAATCTGGCATGCCGGCTGTTCAACAGGAGAAGAGGTTTTTTCAATGGCTATTTTGTTAAAGGAGCTCGGACTTTTACATAAATCTCTTTTGTATGCAACTGATATCAACGGTACTGTGCTGGAAACGGCTAAAAAAGGGGTTTTTCCATTACGAATGATGAAGCAATATTCTGAAAATTATTTAGCGTCAGGAGGAGCAGAAGATTTTTCGTCTTATTATAGCGCTAATTTTAATATTGTAAAATTCAATCCGGATTTATCTGAAAAAATGGTTTTCTCACAACACAATCTGGTTTCAGACACTTCCTTCAATGAGTTTGATTTAATTTTATGCCGCAATGTTTTGATTTATTTTAATAATGATTTACAATCCCGGGCTATAAAATTATTTGATGATAGCTTATCTGTTCTGGGGTTTTTAGCATTAGGCTCTAAAGAGACAATAAAATATACACAGGGTGACAGTAAATTTGTTCAGCTGCGTAAAGAAAAAATTTGGAGAAAAACACAATGACAAGAAAATGTGAGTTAGTTATAATCGGAGGTTCAGCAGGAAGTTTACAGGTATTAATTAATATTTTGCCACAAATAAAACTTCCTATTCCCTTTGCAATAGTGATTGTTGTACATCGAAAAAACTCATATGACACTGTTTTAGAAGATTTAATTGCGCTTAAAACTTATATTCCTATTGAGTATGTAGAGGATAAATCAAAACTTCAGCCAGGAGTACTATACATTGCTCCTTCAGATTATCATATGCTCTTTGAAGACAAGAATAGCATTGCGCTTGATGGATCCGAAAAAGTTAATTACAGTCGTCCCAGTATCGATGTCTCTTTCGAATCTGCGGCCTTAGTATTTAAGGAACATTTAGTTGGGATTTTGTTGTCAGGAGCAAATACAGACGGAACATTAGGCTTACAGATTATTCAAAAAAAAGGCGGACTAACGATTGTTCAAAAACCTGAAACTGCCGAAGTTCCTTATATGCCAAAATTTGCAGTATTAAATGCTAATCCTGATTTTATTTTCAGTGAAGAAGAGATTATCGCCTTTTTAAATTCTGATATTTAAAGTTTTTAAAACCGGAAATTATACTCTTTCATAATCTCCTTTCCACCTTACAATTGACTTTTTGATGCTTTTTGAATCTAAATTTTCAGCAATGGTTTTTTCAATTAATTGGATAAGTTCCTCATCTGGCGCAAATCGTAAAGAAAAAATCTGACTGTCATTTAACTGTCCTTCAATGATTTCAAAACGCTTTCCTGTTAAGGAAAAATAGCGGTAACGAAGTTCCAGTTTCACTATCCTGTTTTGTAAAGTTAATGCATAATGCTGGCGAAGCATAAATGCTAAACAGAATAAAATAATAAATAAAACAGCAAACATGGCCCATACTAAATATTCTGCACGGGTGAAAGCGAAGTAAATGCTAAGTCCGGTTAAAAATAAGATTACAGGATAATAAATAAAATGATGTGGGGTATAAAACCGAATATGATTGTTGTAATTCTGAGTAGGCATACTGTTTTTTTTAGATGATATAAATTTAGCCTTTACATGATAGAATTCAAAGTTTTTTAGGGTTCTTTTAAAATATGATTTATCTCATAAAACAAAACAACATTTAAAATTACTTTTACCGGCATTAATCACTGTTTTTAAATTGTTAAGTTGTTATAGTTTGCCAAAAGTTTTTTGTAATATTACTATCAAATGATTTTTATATGAGAAAAATAAAATATAAAAAAACAAGAAAAGTACAGCCAAATCCTTTAGAATATACCGGTAAACACAAAAAATCCGAATCAGAAATGCAGTTGTTTGTGTACGATGAACCGGGTTTTAAAGAAAATAAAAGCATTCATTTATCCGATTTAAAATCCAGTATAGATTTAACTAAAAATAATTGGCTGAATTTACATGGTCTGAATGATATTGAAATTGTGGAAGGAATTGGTTCTCTTTTCGAAATAGATAGTTTTTTATTATCTGATATTCTGAATACTACCCGAAGAACAAAATTAGAAGAGACTAATAATAGTTTGTTTTTTAATATTAAATCTATTTTGCCAACAGAAAACTCAGATAATATAACTGTTGAGCAAATTAGTTTTATGATAAAAGACGGTGTGTTAATTTCGTTTCAGGAAAAACGAAGTGATTTTTTTACACACATCAGAGAACGAATCCGTACAAAATCAGGGATTATACGAACGAAAAGAGTTGACTTTTTGTTATACCTGCTTTTGGATGCTGTTATTGAAAATTTTTACATCACCATTGAAAACGAAGAAGATAAAGTCGAAGAGCTGTTAACACTCTCAAAGGGAAGTGCTAATCCGGAAATTTTAATACGTATAGAAAAACACCGCGATAATTTTAATTTTTTAAAGCGTTCTATTGTACCTCTTCGGGATTCTTTAACCGGTATTAAAAGTTTAAAAGATGATGCTATTTGTAATGTAATCGAAATGGATTCCTTTGTCTATTTTTCCAGACTGCATCAAAAAAGTTTAGAACTCTTAGAACAAATTGAATCCGATATGGGGATGCTGGAAAGTGCTTCCAATTTCTTCTTTTCTTCTCAGGGGCATAAAATGAATGAAATTATGAAAACGCTGACTATTATTTCTTCAATATTTATTCCGCTCACTTTTCTGGCCGGAATCTACGGAATGAATTTTGAATACATTCCTGAACTGAAAATACATAACGGTTATTTTATAGTTATAGGTGTTATGTTTTTAATGGTGCTGGGCATGATAGCTTATTTCAAAAAAATTAAATGGTTTTAAACCAGTTCAGATAACTTAAAATAATTATTAAATCTAAAAAAAACACCATGAACAAAGCCATTTATATTGCAACTTCCGAAAGTAATAGTGGAAAATCAATGATTACTTTAGGATTGATGAGTATGCTAATGGGTAAAACTGCTAAGGTGGGTTATTTTAGACCTATTATCGAAGATTTTGAAGATGAAAAATTAGACAATCATATTGAAACGGTGATTTCGCATTTTGGTTTAGATATTCATTTTGAAGAAGCTTTTGCAGTCACAAAAAGTCAGTTAATCAAAAAGAAAAACAAGGGGAAAATAGGGGATGTTCTGGACTTAATCATTCAAAAATTCAAACATCTGGAAGAACGTTTTGATTTTGTTTTAGTGGAAGGAACCAGTTTTAGTGGTGAAGGAACAGCGATTGAATTAGATATGAACGTCCTTATTGCAAAAAATTTAGGTATTCCGGTCATTATTGTAGGTTCAGGAGTAGGGAAGACACTAGAGGAATTTTTAGACGGAGAATATTTAGTTTATGATTCTTTCAAAAATAAAGAAGTCGAAGTTCTGGCATTTATTGCTAATAAAATTCAGCCTGAAAATCTGCAATTGGCTACCGATGGTTTAAAGAGTATACTGCCAAAAGATGTTTTGGTAAGCGCTGTTCCTCTGGTATCAACTTTAGACAACCCTACAGTTAAAGAAATTGTAGAAGAACTGAATGCTAAAATACTATTTGGCAGCGATTTTATAAACAATGAAGTGGGAAGTTTTAGTGTGGGAGCTATGCAGTTACGAAACTATTTATTGCACTTGAAAGAGAATGCATTAGTAATCACTCCCGGTGACCGGGCTGATATTATTTTAGGAGCTTTGCAGGCCAACGAATCGGCTAATTATCCTACTGTTTCAGGAATTGTTCTTACCGGTAATATTTTGCCTGAAGAAAGTATTTTATTGCTGATTCAGGGTCTAAATAGTATTGTACCTATAATTTCAGTAGATGGCGGTACTTATCGGATAACTAATAAAATAGGTTCTATTCGTTCTAAAATTTACGCTGAGAATAAGCATAAAATTGAAACTTCTGTGAGTACATTTGAAAAATATGTAGATATAGAGGTTTTGTCGGATAAACTCAGTGCTTTTGAAGCAGATGGAATGACGCCAAAAATGTTTCAGTATAATTTAGTTAAAAGAGCCAGACAGCACCGAAAGCATATTGTCCTGCCGGAAGGAAATGATGAGAGGATTATTATTGCAGCATCCCGGCTGTTAACAATGGATGTAGTTGATATTTCGATAATTGGAAACAGAAAACAAATCGAAAATAAAGTAGCCGAATTAGGAATTACATTTGATTTTTCCAAGGTTAATATTATCGTTCCAATCGAATCACCTTTTTATGAAGAGTATGCAAATACCTACTACGAACTTCGTAAAAATAAAAATGTTTCTATAGCTATGGCTAAAGATTTAATGGAAGATGTGTCTTATTTTGGAACGATGATGGTTTATAAAGGGCATGCGGACGGAATGGTTTCCGGAGCAGCACATACGACTCAACACACTATTTTACCTGCTTTACAATTTATCAAGACCAAACCTAACTCAAGTGTGGTTTCTTCAGTATTTTTTATGTGTTTAGAAGACCGGGTTTCCGTTTTTGGAGATTGCGCTATCAATCCGAATCCTACAGCAGAACAATTAGCCGAAATCGCTATTTCTTCTGCTGATTCCAGTCTTGCATTTGGAATAGAACCTAAAATAGCGATGCTTTCTTATTCTTCAGGTTCATCAGGAAAAGGTGATGAAGTTGAAAAAGTGAGAAGAGCCACAGAAATTGTTAAACTCAAACGCCCCGATTTAAAAATTGAAGGACCTATACAATATGATGCTGCAGTAGATATGGGCGTTGGTCAGAGTAAAATGCCCAATTCAGAAGTTGCAGGACAGGCGAGTGTGCTTATATTTCCGGATTTAAACACAGGAAATAATACGTATAAGGCAGTTCAGAGAGAAACAGGTGCATTAGCAATCGGACCGATGTTACAAGGGTTAAATAAGCCTGTAAACGATTTAAGTCGTGGCTGCACTGTTGATGATATTATAAATACAGTGGTTATTACAGCAATTCAGGCGCAGGGGTTGTGAAAAAAAAGCTTAGTGCCTTACGGGCTTAGTATTTTATAAACTAAAATAAAGAAAATAAAGAAAATAAAGAAAATGAAAATAGTTATTATAAATTCAGGAAGTTCTTCTATAAAATACCAATTGATTGATATGCCCTCACAGGAAGTGATTTGTAGTGGTATGATTGACAGAATAGGATTGGATACATCAAATTTAAGTTACAAAACTAATAAAGATTCATTGGAGGAAAGAATACCAATAGCTAATCATAAAACAGGTTTAGAAAAAATAGCCCAATTATTATTGGATGAAAGTATTGGTGTAATTAAAACAACACAAGAAATTGAAGCAGTAGGACATAGAGTAGTACATGGGGGTGCCAGTTTTTCAGATACTGTTTTGATAAATGATGAAATAAAAGAAAAGATAAAAGAGCTTTTTGAGTTAGCTCCTTTGCATAACCCTGCTAATTTAGAAGGAATTATTGTAGCCGAAGAAGTTTTTGCTTTAGCTAAACAAGTAGTTGTTTTTGATACTGCATTTCATCAGACTATGCCTGAAGTTGCTTATCGATATGCCATTCCAAATTATCTATTGATAGAAAACAAAATAAGAGCCTATGGTTTTCACGGGACTTCTCATAAATATGTTTCAGAAAAGGCTATCAGTTTTTTAGAAAAAAGTAATAAAATTATCAGTATTCATCTGGGGAATGGCTGTAGTATTACTGCCGTAAAAAATGGAAAAAGTGTTGACCACAGCATGGGGTTTAGTCCTGTAAACGGATTGATAATGGGAACCCGTAGTGGTGATATTGACCAATCAGTGATTTTTTATATGGTAAATACGCTGGGGTATCAATTAAATGAAGTTAATACAGTATTACAAAAACAAAGTGGTATGCTGGGGCTGACTGGTTATAGTGATTTGAGAGATATTCAGGCAAATGCGGAAAATGGAGATGTCAGTTGTCAACTCGCTTTAGATATGAATGTATACCGCATTAAAAAATATATTGGTTCTTATGCTGCGGTTTTAAACGGAATTGATGCTATTGTTTTTACAGCAGGAATAGGAGAAAACTCCGCATACATTAGGAAAAAAGTCTGTGAGCAAATGGATTTTCTTGGAATAGAATTGGATGAGGATAAAAATAATATGCGCTCGAATGCTATCCGTCAAATCAATACAGTCCGGTCAAAAACTAAAATTTTAGTTATTCCAACTAATGAAGAATTAGAAATTGCTCATCAGGTTTATGATTTAATAGTTAATTAGTGTTACTTTAAAGGAAAGCTAATTGTAAATTTTGATCCCTTATTCACCTCACTATCCAGAGTAATCTGACCACCGAGTGTTGTGATATGATTGTGTACCAAATAAAGCCCGATACCATTACTATCTGCATGTGTATTAAATTTCTGAAATAACCTAAATACTTTGTCTTTTACTTTATCTAAATCAAACCCAATACCATTATCTGAAATAATTAACTGGATGGTATTGTTTTGTTTTTTAGATTTAATAGAGATTGAAGGTACTGTATTAGGTTTTACATATTTTATAGCATTCGTAATCAAATTTAAAAAAATACTTTTTAAATAGGATTTGTTGAAATGTACTTTATCAATTGCAGAAAAATCAACATTAATGGTAGTTTTAGAATTATGGATTAAGGCATTAATCGAAGTTAAAACTTCATTCAGCGAATTGTTTAAATCAATTTCTTCCAATTGGTTATCGCTTTGATTTTTATAATTCAGTACCCGAATGTACTCGTCTAAATTTTCTTTTAAAGTATGAGTGGTACTTTTTAGAATAGTAATAAACTCAGCAATTTCCTCTTTATCAATATTTTCTGTTTCTAAAAGCTCAAAAACAGAAAGCATGTTATTTACAGGTGATCTTAAATCATGTGCTGTAGAATAACTCAATTGTTTAAACTCATTATTGATTTCAGTAAGCCTTTTAAGATGATTTTTTCGTTCCTGTTCCAGTTCTTTTTTATCGGTAATATTTTTTGCTACAGCATAAATTAGTTTTTTATCCTCTACGGGTACTGAAGTCCATAAAAGCCAAACGATCTTTCCGCTTTTAGTTTCATATCTGTTTTCAAAACTAAACAGAGGAACCTGGTTTCTTAAATTTTTTCTGGCTAAGCTTGTTTTTTCTTTATCATTGCTATACACAAAGTGATTAACAGGTTCTGCTAATAATTCTTCGGTAGTATATTCTAAAAGATCAGAAACCGCATTATTGATTTTTTTAAAATAACCATCATATCCTACTATGCAGAATAAATCTTGTGATACATCAAAAAAATGTTCAAAGTTCTGGAAAACATCATAATTATGTACTAAGTCAGTTTCTCTATTTTTGGTCATAAACATTTACTAAAGATTAATTAGTGTTAGGACAAATAAATAGGTTAAAAAAAAGACTTGGGGAGAATTTTTATACAAAAATAATTTTTTTTAGAGATAAAACTGTAAAATTAAGTTTTTTTTTGTGAGATATTTAAATTGGTTTTTTTATTGAGTTAAAAGTTTAGATGATCCCAATGAAATAAAATTTTTCTCTGTATGAAATAAAAAAAAAGCTGCTTTGACAGATTCAAAACAGCTTTTGTAAAAAGTTAAAATATTTTATAATTTAAAAATCCCTCCCAGTGCGATAATCCGCTGCAAGAAGAAAAAGTCCTGCGAAGCTTTATCTGCTGTACTTTGTGTAGTACGAATATCCTGCATATTGATGTAACCGCCTTTTAATTCGCCCTGAATGTAAAAATGTTTAAAGAAAGTGATGTTTAAACCTGCTTTTGCAGATATTCCATAACCCGAAACATGAAAATCATCGTGGCGTTCTTTTCCTAGCAAGGTAGTATTTGTTCGAGGATATAAAAGACCGGCACCCAAACCTTCTGTTAAGTTAATTTGCACTTTGTCGGTGTTGGGAAGTTTGAATAGTTTTGAAATATCGTCAAAACGAGACACTTCAGTATGCACATAATTTAAACCATCAGTATGCTCATAGATAAGAAAAGTCATGTCTGAAAAATCAACAGGAGTATTGTTGTATACCCCGTTGTGAATCGAACCCGGATCAGTTAATGGTAAATTGATTTCTCCGCTGACATTTGCAGTCTGATTTTGCGTCATCACATATTTCATGTGATCTACTCCGATAGTCACACTGTAATGATCACTAAAAAAATATCCTAAGCGTAAATTAGTCTGCGGAATAGTCATTCTCGCAGGGTTAACATAATCTACATTCCAACCTTTGGGTTTATCATGCGCAACCATGTTTTTTACAGTAAAATTATAATCTTTTCCTGTGTAGGTTACATCCGATTTTGAATAATCTTCTCTGTTTCCACCCCAGGAAATGAAAAACTTTCCTTTGTTATGTGCGGTATATTTATCTTGTATTGTTATATTTTCCTGAGCGTTTAAGTTGTTAACAAGTAAAACAGCTGCAAATGCAGTTGTGAATAATTTTTTCACGATTTATTAAAATTTTAATTAAAATGTATTGATGGTTTTTCTAATGGCTACAAGTTTAGTCATTAAACTTTCAAAATAATCCAAATGCAGCATGTTAGCTCCGTCACTTTTAGCATTAGCGGGATCAAAATGAGTTTCAATAAAAAGTCCATCAACACCTACGGCAATACCTGCTTTGGCAACGGTTTCAATCATATCTGGTCTTCCGCCAGTTACTCCGGCTGTTTGATTAGGTTGTTGCAGTGAATGGGTAACATCAAGTACGGTAGAAGCATATTGTTGCATAGTAGGTATTCCTCTAAAATCAACAATCATATCCTGGTAACCAAACATAGTACCACGATCGGTAACCATTACATTTTGATTATTGCAGTCCAATACTTTTTGTACGGCGTGTTTCATACTCTCCGGACTCATAAATTGTCCTTTTTTCAGGTTGACTGTTTTTCCTGTGTTGGCAGCAGCCACAACCAAATCTGTTTGACGTACTAAGAAAGCGGGAATTTGCAATACATCAACGTATTGAGCTGCCATAGCTGCATCTTCATTGGTATGAATATCAGTTACCGTAGGAATATCAAATGTTTCAGATACTTTTCGAAGTATTTTTAATGCTTTTTCGTCACCAATTCCGGAAAAGCTATCAATTCTGGAGCGATTGGCTTTTTTAAACGAACCTTTAAAAACATAAGGGATTTGAAGTTTGTCTGTAATACCAACTAATTTTTCGGCAATACGCAGCGCCATTTCTTCTCCTTCGATGGCACAGGGACCTGAAAGCAAAAAGAAATTATCACTTTCTGTATGCTTAATTTTGGGAATATTATGTATGTTCATGGGTGTTTTTTAGTGATTGCAAATGTAGTTATGATTTGCGATTTAAGACTTAATTTTGTGATTTTTTTAATTAAAAAAAGATGTCTTATTGAGGGTTAAACAAAAACGTATTTGTTTAATCCTGTTTTTTTATGCTTAATCCTACAGGACATTTTAAATACCCTTTTTCATATATATTTAAGTATAAAAGGATTGGTTTTTTCTGACCTTCCCAGCTAATTTCATAAATATTAAGAAATCCGGCTCCCATAGCTGTTCTCTTAGACGGAAAAGGGCAACAGGTTTCTATTTTAGTATACGTTATTTTTTCTCCTTTTGGTCCGGCCAAGGCGTTCAGAAAACGTTCTTCGTTTAATTGTTCATTATAGGTATTGTAGTAGAAAATATTAACGGGATAATCTTTATTGTAACCGTATCTTTTGTCCTTACTGTATTCGGTGATAATAAAAGTGTTGTTCTTAGAAAGTTTGGGTATAGGAGCGTTGTCATCTACATTTTTCAATGTAGAGCGTGTACTGATACAAGAACTGCTTAAAAACATTAAAACAATTGCAACTAATATTTTTTTAGAAACTATAAAAAAGAGGAGTTTTCTATTTTCCTGAATTTTTTTAAGTAAATTAGTTATTAAAGGTAATTTCATAAAATAAATTAATTTAGAAATAGGTATTCTTACAACAGTGATACAAAGATATTCAGAACTTTAAAGTTTATACCAGCTTTTATGTATTTTTTTAAAAGTAGTATTGTTTTGACCTTCTGTAACTTTTCTCACATACCATTTACAGCCTACTGTTTAACTTTGCCAGAAAATAATAAATATGGAATCAATTTATCACACCTGGACATGGTATGTTTCGGGGTTTCTAATCGGCTTAGTAATGCTAATTCTGACTTATTTTGGAAAGTCATTTGGGATGTCTTCCAACTTAAGGACTTTGTGTAGTATGGCCGGTGCCGGAAAAAGAGTTTCTTTCTTTGATTGGGATTGGAAGTCTCAACGTTGGAATCTTGCTGTAGTGGCAGGAGCCATGTTGGGCGGTTTTGTGGCTGTAAATTTTTTAAGTGCCCCTTCAAATGTTTCGATAAGCCCAGAAACGATAGGAATGCTTCAATTGATCAATATTGATGCCCCTGAAGGTAAATTAATGCCGGATGCTTTGTTCTCAAATCAGGTTTTTACTTCTCCGAAGACAATTTTAATTTTGATGATTGGAGGAATTCTTATTGGATTTGGTTCCCGTTATGCTGGTGGTTGTACTTCAGGACATGCTATTTCGGGATTGAGCAATTTGCAGCTACCATCTTTAAAAGCTGTAATAGGTTTTTTTATTGGTGGATTAATTATGGCTCATTTTATTTTACCTTTAATTGTATAAAATATGAAATAAGCATAAACTAAAATTGGTTGAAACTACCAATTAGTTGTATGCGAATTATATATTACCTATAAAAAGACAATAAATATTTAAATATGAAATTAATAAAATTTATTTTGGTTGGATTTGTTTTCGGAATTGTACTAACAAAATCAGAGGCAGTTTCCTGGTACCGCATTTATGAAATGTTCCAGTTTCAGTCTTTTCACATGTACGGAATTATTATGGTTGCTGTTTTAACAGGAGTTATTGGTATTCAAATCATTAAAAAATATCAGTTAAAAGACAGTACAGGAACTCCAATCTGTATTGCCGATAAAGAATCATCAACTACTCGTTATGTTTTAGGTGGAATAATTTTTGGATTAGGATGGGCTTTAGCAGGTTCTTGTCCGGGACCTATATTTATTTTAATTGGAGCAGGTTTTACAAGTGTTATCATAGTTTTTTTAGGTGCTATGATTGGAACTTTTCTTTATGGCGTTTTAAAAGATAAATTACCTCATTAATAATTTAAAAGGCATAAAAAAAAGCATTCGCTTTGACGAATGCTTTAAAAATTGGGTAAATTTTGTAGTTTATTAAATTATTTCGGCGCTTAAACCAGCTTCTAAAAGCTGTGTACATTGTGGTTTTAATTTGTCTAAAGAGCCTGTTTTTACCGTACATTTTCCATTGTAATGAACAATTAGCGAACATTGTTCGGCTTGTTCTGGTGTATGCTGGCAAACACGCATTAGAGTTTCAATTACATGGTCAAAAGTATTCACATCGTCATTGTAAACAATAATTTCATTGTTTTTAGCCGTGACTTCTTGTACGCTTACTCTTTCTCTAATTTTTTCTTTAGTACTCATTGTGTTCTATTTTTGTACTTTAATCATTGATTATAAACAGAGTACTAATTTACGTATTTTAGTGAGACCCAGTTGTTTCTTTCGAATTTTTTAACATAAGTCAAACCTTTTTCTGTGCAGGAAGCATCAATAAAAGGGATGTCTTCATTGTAAAAACCGCTTAGTAACAAAGTTCCTTTTGGGTTCAAACAATCAACATACGTTTGCATATCGTTCAACAAAATATTTCTGTTAATGTTGGCAATAATTAAATCGTATTTTTTATCTTTTAATAAAGAAGCATCGCCTTCATAAACACTAATGTTTTTACAATTGTTGCGCTCAGCATTTTCAATAGAATTTAAATAACACCAGTTGTCAATATCGATAGCATCAATAGGTTGAGCACCTTTCATTTCGGCAAGAATAGCAAGAATAGCAGTTCCGCAACCCATGTCTAAGGTTTTCATTCCAGTGACATCCATTTCTAATAAATGTTGAATCATCATGTGTGTTGTTTCATGATGACCTGTACCAAAACTCATTTTGGGTTCAATTACAATATCAAACTCCGCATCAGTTTTAGGGTGAAAAGGAGCACGAACATGACATCTTCCATCTACATCAATAGGTTCAAAGTTTTTTTCCCATTCTTCATTCCAGTTTACCTGATCAATTTCTTCAAAAGAATAATCAATTTCAAATTCTTCTGAGTGCAAAATATTTACATTTTCAAGAATCATTTCGTCCCATAAATCTTTTTGAACAAAAGCGGATATTCCGGTTTCTGTTTCGGTAAAACTCTCGAAAGCAAGTTCGCCTAATTCGGCAATTAAAATTTCAGAACCCAGTTCTTTTGGTTCAATGCTAAAATGGTAGGCGATATAAATATTGGACATAATTGTTTTAATTTTTTGCAAAGGTAGTATTTCTCTTTTATGAAAATCATAAAAATAAAAAAAGCGATAAAATGGATTATCGCTTTTCTGTATGTAGGATTGTTTTTTTAGATAGCTGTTACAATTGCAACAAAATCATCCGCTTTTAATGCTGCTCCACCAATAAGACCACCGTCTACATCTGGTTTTCCGAAAATTTCTTTAGCATTTTCAGGTTTTACTGAACCTCCGTAAAGAATAGTTACGTTTTCAGCAATTTCTTTTCCGTAAGCTTTAAGAACTGTTTCTCTGATGAATTCGTGCATTTCCTGTGCTTGTTCCGGAGAGGCAGTTTCACCTGTTCCAATAGCCCAAACTGGTTCGTAAGCTAAAACAACTTTATCCCAAGATTTAGCATCAATTTGGAACAGACCATCTTTCAATTGGTTTTCAACAATATTGAAATGATTGTTTGATTGACGGTCTTTTAATTCTTCGCCAAAGCAAAAAATAACAGTCATATCGTGTTTTAAAGCAGTGTTTACTTTATCAGCAATTAAAGCGTCTGTTTCATGGAAAATAGCTCTACGCTCAGAGTGACCTAAAATAACTGTGTTTACACCAACTCCTGTTAACATGTCAGCAGAAATTTCTCCTGTAAATGCACCACTTTCAGTTTGGTGAACGTTTTGTGCCGAAACACTAATGTTAGTTCCTTTTAATTGGTTTACAGCTGCAGCTAAGTTTACAAATGTAGGAGCCACAATTACTTGTGCTGTAGTGTTTGCAGGTACTTTTGCAATTAATTCACTTAATAATTCGCTAGTTTGTGCGGCATTTTTATGCATTTTCCAGTTTCCTGCTACAATCTTTTTTCTCATTTTAGTAGTGTTATATTTGAATTTTGTTTTTTTATGCGGTAAGTTATTCTTTTTCTAATTGGCTTAGAGTATTGTTAATTTGGTCAAAATCAGTTTCAATGGCGCGATACAATACAATCTTTCCTGTTTTGTCTATAATGATGTATCTAGGAATCCAGTCTAAATCAATCGCTTTTGCAAATACGCCACTCATTTGATCATTTGCCATAAAATGCGCTCCTTGTAATTGATGTTTTTCAATTCCGGATTTCCATTTATCGGCCGTTTTATCCATTGAAATAAAAACATAAGCGGTTTTGGGATGTGCTGCTTGCAATTCTTTTATTTTTGGCATTGCTTTTACACAATCTCCACACCAGGAAGCCCAGACTTCAATAACTACATTTTTACCTTTGTTTTGAGACAGTATTTCACTAAAAGCAACTTGCCCGTTGTTAGTTGACAACAGTGTTTCAGATAAGGCTTCTTTAGAAAATTCCGTTTTTTGTGCTGTTGATTTTGCACAGGACACGAAAACTAAAGCCAGTAGAATAAGTGTTATTTTTTTTATTTTTTCCATTGTTACAAAGTTAAAATAAACAATTTGATTGCTGTTTTCATATTGTTATTTTTTAAATATTCTTTAATAAAATAACAAATACAGTATTTTGAGTTATAAAAAGCCAAATGAAAACGTAATAGTTGCTTTCCCATTTTTTATTTGGTATAATAAAATTGAAAATTATAGTTTCAAAAAGCTAAAAAACTACTTTTTTGCATACGAAAACTAAGATAAAAATATAAAAAAAACAACTATCAGAGTAATGATAAGCTTTTATTTCTATAGTTTTAAATCACTAATATCCTCGTAATGTACTTTTTGTTTTACAGTACCTTTTTCCAGAATTACAATACTTGGGTTGGCTCTTTCAATTGTTTTTAATGCAATCGCATCACAAATATAAAAATCGAAGTCTAAATTGTATTTTTTTTGTGCTTTCTTAATTTCCTGCTCAGAAGAATTGGTCATACCAATGACTTTATATCCTTTTGCAACAGCTTTTTTATTTAAGTCTGCTAATTTTTGCATTCCGTCAGTGTCTGATTTAGTGAGGTCATACGTTACTATCATTAGTAATTTAGATTCTAAAAGTAATTCCTCTTTATAATCAGAACCATCTTTCATCATCGTAAAATCGTGAATAGGAGGAACGTAACCTTCGCTGATTACCTGATCTTTTCGGTCTACAAATTCAGCGCCTTCAGGAAGATTCATTAAGTCATCTTCACTAAATTCTTTGTTAACACCGTTTACTTTATAAATAAAAGTCATTTTAACTACGGCTTGCGGAGCACCTTCAGGTATTTCCATTGCTTTTTGAATATTCGTTCCTACTTTGTAAGGACGGAAATCAATAATTGGTAAATGATTTAAGACATAATATGCCATAAAAATGGAAGCAGTCATTCCTAAAGCTACTAATAGATTTTGAGTTCCTTTACTGAATAATGGTTTCACTAATTTTTTATTGATAAATAAAACCAGGATAAAGAATAAAAGGACAACATCTTTAGTAAATGATTCCCAAGGCGTAAGATGCAATGCATCTCCAAAACAACCACAGTCTTTCACTACATTATAATATGCAGAATAAAATGTAAGGAAAGTAAAAAATACAATCATTAACAGTAAACTCCAAATGGTAAATTTAGGCTTGTAACCTATGAGTAACATGATTCCTAAAAGGACTTCTGCAATAACCAAAAATAGCGCTAATGATAAGCAGAAAGGTACTAAAAAAGGCAGGTTAAATACAGGTTCACTAAAATACTCGGCCAATTTATAAGAGAAACCTACGGGGTCATTCAGTTTAATTAAACCTGAAATGATAAATAAAATACCAACAAATATTCTTGAAAACTGAGTAATGATGTTCTTCATAAGAATGTTATTTTTTATCGGCAAAACCCATTAAAATTAAAGCAAAAACAGAGTAGTTAATCATGTCCTGATAATTGGCATCAATCCCTTCAGAAACAATTGTTTTTCCTTTATTGTCTTCAATTTGCTTCACGCGAAGTAATTTTTGCAAAATCAAATCGGTCAAAGAACTTACACGCATATCGCGCCAGGCTTCGCCGTAATCATGATTTTTAGCTTCCATTAAATCTTTGGTTAACTTTACTTTAGCATCATATAAAGAAGTGGCTTTAGCAGTGTTTAAATCCGGTTGGTCAACAACACCAAATTCTAACTGGATTAAAGCCATGATAGAATAATTGATAATTCCGATGAATTCACCCGATTCGTCCTCGTCAACTTTTCGAACTTCGTTTTCTTGTAAACTACGAATTCTCTGGGCTTTGATAAAAATTTGATCGGTTAAAGAAGGCAAACGTAAAATACGCCAGGCGCTTCCATAATCCTGCATTTTATTCACGAATAAGGAACGACAAATTTCAATTACCTTATCGTATTCTTGAGAAGTATTCTTCATTATTGATGTATATTTGTCTAAAATTTTCTCAAAAATAGGGATAAATTTTAAAAAGATTCTACTTTAAACAAAGATTAAAAAATGACAATTAATTGCAAAGGACAACTGATTGATTTATCGCAACCTAAAGTGATGGGGATTTTGAATATAACACCCAATTCTTTTTTTGATGGAGGAAAGTATTCCAGTGATGATGAAATTATTGCTAAAGTTCAAAAAATGCTGGACGAAGGAGCCACATTTATTGATGTTGGTGCTTATTCCAGTAAACCAAGTGCCGAGTTTGTTTCGGAGGAAGAAGAAATCAGCCGAATTGTTCCTGTAGTACAGTTGTTGTTGAAATTTTTTCCGGATATTTTGTTGTCTATAGATACTTTTAGAAGTAAAGTGGCTAGCGTTTGTATCGATAATGGTGCTGCTATTATTAACGATATTTCAGCCGGAAATCTCGATGATAAAATGATGGAAGTGATTGCAAAATACAATGTGCCTTACATCATGATGCACATGCGTGGTACACCACAAAGCATGCAAAGTTTAACGCAATATGATGATATTATAAAAGAAATTTTATTCTATTTTTCTGAAAAAATAAGCAAAGCCAGAAGCTTAGGGATTAATGATTTGATTGTGGATCCAGGTTTTGGTTTTGCAAAAACAATTGAGCAGAATTATGAAGTTATGCAAAAGTTAGAATTATTTCATAATTTAGATTTGCCGTTATTAATTGGGATTTCCAGAAAATCAATGATTCATAAAACCTTAAAAATTAGTGCCGAAGAAGCCTTGAACGGAACTACTTTTTTAAATACAATTGCATTGACTAAAGGAGCTCAGATTTTAAGAGTACATGATGTGGCAGCAGCTGTTGAATGTATAAAATTATTTCAAAAACTGAACCAGTAATGATGAAATATTTAAGTCTTATTTTAGGGGTGTTGTTTTTTTCCTGCGGAAATAAAGAAGATATTTTATTGCCAAAATCAGATACTACAGTGGTTAGTGATGTTCAGGATCATTCGCCCATTTATATTTTTTTTAGAGTAAGTGAAAAAGATACTTTGGCAGAAGTCAATCGAAAAAACAGTATTATTACAACTAATTGGATTTTTAGTATTGATAAACGTTTGCCCTTAAAATTAGTGATTCCCGAAGTAATAAAACTTCAGGAAAAAAAGCATCAGGAAAAAGCACACAGGAATGAAAAAGCTGAGAATTTCTATGCTTATGCCGATACGGTAAAAGAAAATTTGGCTTTTTTACCTTTTACAAAAGTGAATTATACAATGGGGAAACCTAAAAATAATGATTTTGTAATTTTATTTAAAAAAGCTACTGATATGGTTTGGTTAAATGGAAGAGGCATTAAAAAATCAGATTTGATTCAGGAATTTTTCAGTATTCAGTTTATTACAAAACCTCATGTGGTTACTCAGTTTGAAAAAAATATGTCTTATGGAGAATACATTGACAATAAAGTGATATTGCTAAAATTTGATTTGTACAGTACCAATCCAATTTCTTCAAATGAATTTATTTTTTAGTACTAACTTTAAAATAGCTTACTCTTTTTCCTGTTTAATTTGAACAGGCATTTCGTTTAAAGTTGTTCCTCCTTTGATGCCAAAATCTAATGTTCGGATTGGGAACGGAATCATAATATCATTAGCATCATAAGCTTTCTTGATTTTTATAATTGCTTCACTGCCTACTTTATTATAAACGGATTGTTCGGGAGTATTAATCCACATTCTAACGGATAAATTCACAGAACTATCGCCAAATTCAACAAAGAAAACATTTATAGTATCTTCTTTTGACAGTTCTGCAATATCACTAACGGCATCAAGTGTAATTTGCCTTACTTTTTCTAAATCATCTCCATAAGAAACACCTACACTTAAATCGAAACGCCTTTTTTGAAGAAAACTGTAATTTTCTATAGGATTCTGGAAGACTTCTTTGTTTGGAATAATAACGGTTTTACCTTGAAAAGTTTCTATGATGGTATCTCTAAGATTAACCTCTTTTACTTTTCCCATATAATCTCTGATTTCGACAATATCACCCACTTTTAGAGGTTTTCTAAACGAAATAAAAATCCCCGACATGAAATTAGCTGCAATATCCTGAAAAGCAAAGGCTAAAGCTAAGCCTAAAATCCCTGCACCGGCTAATATAGAAGTAACCGCTTTATCTAATTTAAGAATGCTTAGCACCGTAAATATTACAATTCCTAAAAAGATAAAATAAATGATGGAACTGAATAAATTATTTAAAGTTAAATTTTTAGAAATTTTACCAATTAGTCTGGTTGCAGTTTTTTGAATAAATTTAGCCAGATAAAACCCTAATACCATTACAATTGCCGCTACGGCAATGTTAGGAAGGAGTTTGATAAGTGCTTCGCTCCAGACAGTTAATTTTTCAGTTATTAAATCAGTAATTTTATTGATGTCCATATTTTTTCAATGAAAATTTAATTAGTAATTCATTGACAAGATACCAAAAGTTTCGTTTTATGACAACTATTGCTCCATCAAAGTAGAGCATTTTAAGCTGTGTGGATATAATTTACCCCTTTTAAAAGACAATTTTACTGATGGTGATACGGTTCATTTCTTAAAATGGTAAACCCACGGTATAATTGTTCGATAAAAAATAAGCGTACCATTTGGTGAGAAAATGTCATTAGCGAAAGTGAAATTTTTCCTTGTGCTTTGGCATAAACCGTATCCGAAAAGCCATAAGGACCGCCAATGACAAAAACCAGTGTTTTAATTCCGGAGTTCATTTTCTTTTGTAATTCTTCTGAAAAACCTACGCTGGAAAAGTTTTTTCCGTTTTCATCCAATAAAATCAGTTGGTCAGTTGAAGTTATTTTTGACAAAATCAATTCACCTTCTTTTTCTTTTTGCTGACTTTCGGATAAGTTTTTTACATTTTTGATATCCGGAATAATTTCTAAATCAAATTTGATGTAGAAAGACAGGCGTTTGGTATAATCGTCAATTAAGCTTTGTAACGCTTTATTATCAGTTTTGCCTATGGCGATGAGTTTGATGTTCATTTTGGATAATTTTCGAAGCCACAAAGATATTAAACTAGTTTTTGATTTAATAATTACCGCAAATTCGCAGATTTAATGAAAATTGCGAATTTGCGGTAAAAAAAATTAGTTTACTTTTTTACTTTCAATATTAGGTAAAAAACCGGTTATGATTCCCAATAAAGGCAAATAAGCACAAACATTAAAAACATAAGTAATACTTGTGGTATCTGCTAAATTTCCTAATACAGCTGAACCTAAACCAGCCATTCCAAAAGCAAATCCAAAGAATAACCCGGCAACTAAACCCACTTTTCCCGGAAGTAATTCGGTAGCATATACTAAAATCGCTGAAAAGGCTGAAGAGATAATTAATCCAATAATAACCGATAAGATTCCCACCCAAAATAAAGAAACGTACGGCAATAAAAGAGTGAAGGGAGCCGCACCTAAAATGGAAATCCAGATTACATATTTTCTTCCAAACCTATCTCCTAAAGGACCTCCTATTAAAGTTCCGGTGGCTACAGCACCTAAAAAAGTAAATAAATACAGCTGAGAATCCTGAATACTTATATGAAATTTATCAATCAAAAAGAAAGTATAATAGCTGGTAATACTGGTCAGATAAAAATATTTTGAAAATATTAAAGCCAGTAATATTATTAATGAAAAAGTTACTCTTGTTTTTGATAAATGATGCGGTATAATTTCATTTTGAATTTTTCCTGCATTTTTTAATGATAAATGATCGCTGTACCATAATGCAATTTTGTACAAAACAAATATTCCGATTAGTGCAATAAGGCAAAACCATACAATATAACTTTGTCCATGCGGAATGACAATTAGAGCCACTAATAAAGGACCAATGGCGCTGCCGGCATTTCCTCCTAATTGAAAAATAGACTGAGCCAAACCTTTTTTTTCACCTGACGCTAAATGAGCTACTCTGGAAGATTCAGGATGAAAAATAGATGACCCCACACCTATTAAACTAACTGAAATCAATAAAAAAGAAAAGCTGGAGGCTATTGAAATAAGGTATATTCCGATTAAGGTAAAACTCATTCCGATTAATAATGAATAAGGTTTTGATTTTTTATCCGTATACATCCCCACAAAAGGCTGTAAGACAGAAGCTGTAACCTGATAAGTAAAAGTGATAAGTCCGATTTGTGAAAAGCTTAGTTTAAAATTATCCTTCAATAAAGGATAAACAGAAGGGATTACTGCCTGTAATAAGTCATTAATTAGATGAGAAAAACTAATGATAAATAAAATAGAATAAGTTGTTTTTTTGATTATATCGGGATGTGTTTTAACATTTTCCATGAGTTGTTTTTTAATTATAAAATTCTTTTAAAATAACAGCTGTATTATTTTTTTACAAAGATGATAAGAAAAATTATTGTCTTAATTATTATATTTGGACAATGAATAACGATAATCAGACATATAAAGTAGTAGATTTTGGATTTCAGATCAATTCTGCTTTGCCGGTTACAGGATATACTGAAACAGTTACCAATGCTGTTTGTTTGTCTCACTCACATCCTCGCGCACAATTAATTTATGCCACCAGCGGAGTAATGAATGTAGTGGTTGATAATCAAATTTGGGTTGTGAATCCATTACAGGGATTATGGATTCCGGGAAATACGGAACATCAGGTTTCTTTTCAAAAAGATGTGAAATTGTATAGTGTATTTATTGATCCGGCCTTTACAGCTGATTTGCCCACAGTTAGTTTTTCTTTTGATATTTCGGTTTTTCTAAAACAATTATTGTTTAAGATTATTTCATTTGAAAGTAATGATGTAATTACTCCTTCACAAAAAAGAATCATGGATGTTTTTTTGGACGAAATGGCTTTGATTGAACCTAGCGCTACTTTTTTACCTACTACAAATCATTTGAGATTAAAAAATGTAGTTCAGCTTTTGCTTAATGATGTGGCGAGTAGATATACGATAGATTATTACGCTGAAATTTCGTCTATGAGCAGCAGGACATTATCCCGTTTGTTTATCAGGGAACTAGGTATGAATTTTAGTGATTGGCGTATTCGGTTAAAATTACTGGAAGCCATAAAACGACTGGGAGAAAAACAATCGGTAAAAGAAATTGCTTTTGATTTGGGTTATGAAACCACAAGCGCATTTATTTTTATGTTCAAAAAGCATCTGGGCAAGACTCCTTCTACTTATATTTTAGAAAGTAATGAATAATTTTTAAGTGATTTATCGTTAAATAAGACGATATTTTAAATTATCGTTAAAATAAGCGATAATTTCACTATATTGCTTTTATTTTTATAAAAGTTCAAAATATTTTACAGGCAAATCCATAAACACTAATCTATGAAAGCAGTAATTACAGGAGATATAATTGATTCGCGAAAATTGAGTTCGGCAGTTTGGATGTCGGATTTAAAAGCAGTTTTAAATCAATATGGGAGTGAACCTAAAAACTGGGAAATTTATCGAGGAGACAGTTTTCAATTAATTATAGCTGTTGAAGATGCTCTTGAAGCAGCATTGCTGATCAAGGCAGCGGTAAAACAACATAAAGAATTAGATGTACGAATGGCAATAGGAGTGGGGAAGGTAGATTATTTATCTGATAAAATTACAGAATCTAATGGTGCGGCATTTATTAATTCAGGAGAATGTTTTGAAAATTTAAAAAAACAAACTCTGGGGATACAAACACCCTGGGAACAATTCAATACTACTTTTGCTGTTATTTTTTCTTTTATGCTTATTATTGTCGATAACTGGACAAGTACTTCAGCGGAAATAGTAAAAAAAGCTTTGGAAAATCCGGAAATTAATCAAAATCAGCTGGCTTCTGCTTTAAATAGAAAAAGTCAAAGTTCGATTAGCTCATCGCTAAAGAGAGCAGCTTATGATGAATTAAAGAACATGATTGCATTTTACAAACAAGAAATCAAAAAACAATGGTAGCATTATTTTTAAGTTTGCTTTTAGCACATTTTGCAGGAGATTTTTTAATGCAGCCTTCTTCCTGGGTAAAAGATAAAAAAAAGCGAAAAATAAAATCGAAGTTTTTGTATTATCACGTGGCCGTCCATTTAGTATTATTACTAATTACTACACAATTTAATTCCGAATATTCAGGTGCCGTTTTTTTAATTACAGTAAGTCATTTTGGTATTGATTGTGCTAAATTATATTTCGAAAAAAAGAAAACTGAAAAAAAATGGTTTTTTGCAGATCAGTTTTTGCATCTGTTGGTAATTGCGTTTGTTGTAAATTATTATTATCCATATCAGATTCCGTTTGCTCAATTGTATTCGGAGCAAAGTTTAGCCCTAATTACAGCTTTAATTTTAGTAACTTACGTAAGTGCTGTTCTTTTAAAAGTATTGTTATCAAAATGGAGTGAACAGATTGTGAAAACAGACAGCAATGATACCAATAATGCGGGTAAATATATTGGAATTCTGGAACGGTTATTTATTTTCTTTTTTGTTGTAATGGATTTTTGGGAAGGAATTGGTTTTTTGCTGGCAGCAAAATCTATTTTTCGTTTTGGTGATTTGAAAGAGTCAAAAGATGTTCGCCTTACAGAATACATTTTAATAGGTACATTAATGAGTTTTGGATTAGGAATTCTTTTTGCAATGCTTTATAAATTGTTATAAATAAAATATCGCTAAATAAAGCGATATTTTTAAATATTGCGTTATTTAGCGATATTGCTAAAAACAGAACGGTAATAATTTCTAATTGTCGTTTTGAGATGCTTTTTTAAGCAGGAATTTGTTGGCTCAGGCAGTGTAAAGTACCGAATCCCCAAATTAAATCGACAGCACTAATTCCGATTATTTCTCTGTCAGGAAAACATTCCGCCAAAATATTTAATGCTTTGCGATCATTTACATCATTAAAAGTAGGTACCAGAACACAATTGTTTAAAATCAGAAAATTAGCATAACTTGCCGGCAAACGTAAATCTTCAAAATCCAAACGTTTTGGCATAGGCAAAGTTACAATTACAGGTGATTCTCCATTTTCTAATTTGGCATTCTGCAGTCGTTTTAAATTATCCTGTAAAGGTTCATAATTTTTATCTGATTGATTTGTTTCAATAATGGTTACAATAGTGTTTTCGTTGATGAAACGACATAAATCATCTATATGACCATGCGTATCGTCCCCCTGAATACCATCGCCCAGCCAGATCACATTAGTAACACCTAAATATTCTTTAAAAACAGTTTCATAATCTTCTTTGCTAAAACCTGCGTTGCGTACCTGAATGCTTTGATGCATCAGGCATTCTTCGGAAGTTAATAAAGTACCTCGACCGTTTACATCTATAGCACCGCCTTCTACAATTACAGGTTTTCCGTTGTAAGTAACCTGTGTTAGAGGGAGATTTAAAAAATCAGCAACTTTAGCAGGGACATGTTTGTCAAGTTGGAAGTTTTTGTATTTAGCCCAGCCGTTAAAGTTAAAATTCAAGGCTTCTCTTTTACCGTCTTTATAAACAACAATAGGTCCGGAGTCACGCATCCAGCTGCGATTTGTTTTTTGAATAATAAAGAAAACCTGTTCTAAGTTTACATGCGCTCTACTGAGCATGTCATTAACTTTCGCTTTTAATTTTTCGTCAATCACTACCAGAAATACCTTTTCATAAGTAGCTACTTTTTTAATAAACTCCACAAAAGCCCATTGAATCGCTTCATATTTCCCTGGCCAATCGTTTCCGTTATGCGGAAAACAAAGCAAAATTCCTTCTTGTTTTTCCCATTCAGCAGGAAAACGTCTGTTTGTAGTTGTCATAAAAAAAGCTAAAAATTATAAGACTGCAAATATAAGCATTCACAAGGATTATAAAAATCATAGATGTAAACAATATTAAAAACAGGATGCTGTTAAAACAGAAAGTTTTTTTTGTATTATGGTAAAAAAATATTGCATTTTAATGTTGTACAGGATAAAAGCTTTTACCAATACAATAATTGTGATAAAATGACGTTGCAAATGATTTTTTTATCTTTTGAATGGTATATAACTTCAGTTTTATTAGAAAATATTTGTTGTTTTATTGCTAAAAAATTACCTTTGATTTGATGAAATAGCGATAATATCTCAAGTAAATTAAGATAATTAAGAGATTAATTTAAAAAAAAAGTGGTTTTTTAAGTCTTTACAAACAGAGTTAAATGCCGTTTTAACACTTTGATAATCAAAATAATAGTACGATATTGTTTCCATAATAAGGAACGAAGAATTAAAAAAGTGGGAATTATATAACTCTAAAATAACAATTATCAGAATTATATGATTTATATTTGCATTGATTAAAAAATAAAATAAATTAAAATAAATAATCATGAAAAAGAAATTTGCCTCTTTATCTCTGTTAATACTGTCATTTGCAGCAAATGCACAAATTATGGGGACAACATCTGAAGAAAACATCGTTGATCCAAATCCTTATGACAAATGGTCTATTGAATTGAATGGTGGTGTAAACAAACCATTAAGAGCTATGACACCAGGTTATTCAACAGCTACACTTAATCCTTTTCATGCTGATTTAGGAGTAAGATACATGTTTAATCCTAAATTTGGTTTGAAACTTGATTTTGGATATGATAAATTTCAAGAGCGTGATGATACTGCACCATTTGAAAGCAGAATGATCAGAACAAGTTTACAAGGGGTTATCAACTTGGGTAGAACTTTAAACTTTGAGACATGGACTAACACTATTGGTTTATTAGCACATGGTGGATTTGGAGTTTCTCAATTATCTGCTAAAGATAATGGTTTTGACGGAGAAGATTACATGGGACATGGTATCCTTGGTTTAACGGGACAAATTAGATTAAGTAATAGTGTTGCTTTAACTGGAGACTTAAGCGGATTAGTTTACGGAAGACAAAACTACAATTTTGATGGTATGGGAGCAGCTAGGACAGGTGCTTTAGACGGAGTAACTCTTAATGCTTCTGTTGGTTTGACTTTTTACTTAGGTAAAAATGAAAAACATGCTGACTGGTATTCTAAAGATAAGTACGATGAGTTAGATGAAAGAGTAACATTGATTGAAACAGGTCTTATTGATTCTGATAAAGATGGTGTAGCTGATTTATATGATTTAGAGCCAAATACCGTTGCAGGTGTAGCAGTAAATACAAAAGGACAAGCGATAGATAAAAATCAAAATGGAGTTCCTGATGAATTAGAAAGTTATTTAGATAGCAGATTTGCGCAAAACAACAATACTAGTGCAACTAATAGTACTGTAGAAGAATTAATCAACGGAGGTTATGTAAATGTTTATTTTGATTTTAATTCATCAAAACCAACAAATACTTCTTTATCAGGTGTTGATTTCTTAGTGAAATATTTGAAAAATAACCCTTCAAAAAGTGCAGACGTTATAGGTTATGCAGATGAAATTGGAGGTTCAGGATACAACCAGACTTTATCTCAAAAAAGAGCAGAGGCAGTTAAGAATGTATTAATCAATGCCGGAATTGATGCTTCAAGATTAACTGTATCAGGTAATGGAGAAGATGCTTCAGTGAACAAAAATTCTAAAGAAGCTCGTCAAATCGTAAGAAGAGTTACTTTTAAAGTAAAGTAATTTTTAAACACTAATATTATAAAAAAGCTGTTTTGACAAATTGTTGAAACAGCTTTTTTTTAACTGTTAATTATTTATTGTTGCAAAACAAATTGTAAGTTTTGAAAATGTATAGAGGATTCAGTATCCTCTTTTTTATGCATTTTAATTTTATTGGCTTAAAATTACAACGGATATAGCGTTTTTTATTTTTTATTTAATTATCAAACATGAAAAATGGACTAAGGCAAATAGCTTTAGTCCATTTTTTATTTTAAAATCTGTGAGTTCTATATTAATCAATCGCTCGTTTTGTAATATCTCCAAAAGCATCGATTCTTCTATCTCTGAAGAAAGGCCAGTTTTGACGTACATTTTCCTGTAAATCTAAATCAACTTCAGCGATTAAGATTTCCTCTTTGTCATGGGAAGCCTGTGCCAAAATTTCTCCTTGCGGTCCACAGATAAATGAAGCTCCCCAAAATTCAATTCCGGGAGTATCCGGTAAATATTGTTCTAAGCCAATTCGGTTTGCTGCAGCTACAAATACACCATTAGCAACCGCATGACCTTTCATTACATTCATCCAGGCACCATATTGGTTTTCACCATAGTGCTCTTTTTCTTGTGGGTGCCACCCAATTGCGGTTGGATAAAATAATACTTCAGCACCTTTTAAAGCGGTCAAACGGGCTGCTTCAGGATACCATTGATCCCAACAAATTAAAGTTCCAATATTCCCTTTTTTAGTCGGATTGTTTTTAAAACCTAAGTCACCCGGTGTAAAGTAAAATTTCTCATAGAAAGCAGGATCGTCAGGAATATGCATTTTTCGGTATAGTCCGGCTTCAGTTCCATCCGTATCAATTATATAAGCACTATTATGATAAATTCCGGCCATCCTTTTTTCGAAGAAAGGAACAATAATTACGACACCCAATTCTTTAGCTAATTCGCTAAAAGCAATAAAAGAAGTGCTGTATAAAGGTTCAGCCAGGTTAAAGTTTTCTACATCTTCGCTTTGGCAGAAATAATGACTGCTGTATAGTTCAGGTAATGATATGACTTCTGCTCCCTGACTGGCAGCATCTCTCACCCAATTGATACATTTTTTTAAATTGTTTTCGGCATTATCATTCAGGTTTAACTGAACAACGGCAATTTTATATTTTTTGTTTGGCATCGTAAAAAAAATTTAGACTGTAAAAATAGTTATTTTTATGAAGAGTAGAAATAGTGACTTTTATTAAAAAAGAGGTTTTTCCCTCTTTAACAAATATTTTAAGTATCTGAATAGTAAATATTGGGAACTTAGCTCATAAAACACCCGAATATTATTTTATATAATGTTTATTTAAAAATTATATATATTTTTGTCAGAAAAATACAGAATCCGTTTTTTATGATAAAACTTTACAGGGTTGTACATTGTTTATGTATATGCATTGCTCTCATAGGAATAAATGAAACAATTGCCAATACTTTAAATACCACTGTTGAAAATACTGTTGCTGCTCCTGTAGTAGATTTTACTTTTAACAATAACAATAGTTGTTCCGGAACTCCCATTACTTTTGCTCCTGTAATTAGTGGTGATGCACCTTATACTTACAATTGGGATTTTGGTGACGGTACCAACTCTGCTAATAGTAATCCTACACATAATTTCATCGCTTTGGGGTGTGGAATTCAAAATTTCAGTGTTAAATTAACGGTTACAGATCGAAATGGTTTAAGCAATTCAGTAACTAAAACAGTTTCAGTACAACAAAAGCCTGATTTAAAGTTTGTCAATTTAGATGCGGGTTCTACTTCAGTTTTTGAGCGTTGTGGTGATAATAACACCAATTTAACCTATACTATCCGAGTGGGTAATGCTTCTGCTTCGGTCTCCTGTATTAGTTCTTACAATATAGATTGGGGTGATGGAAGCACTGAAACGAATGTTAGTTTTCCAAAGACACATACGTACCAACGTTTAGGTTCTTTTAATATGGTTATTACAGCTGTAGGAAGTGCAGGTTGTAATAATAGTATTTCGTACATCGTAAAAAATTCAAACAATCCTGTAGGAGCTTTGATAGCTCCGGGAAATACGACCAACTTTTGTATTCCGGTAGCTCCAATGAATTTTGCCATTGGTTCCTGGGCATTAAATCCTTCTGATACCAGATACACGGTAAATTATGACGATGGTTCAACAGCAACCTATACACAAACTCAATTAGAAAGTTCGGTTTATTATAACGCTTCAAATCCTTCTGCATCTCAGGATTTTCCTATTCCGCATACTTTTACACGTTTTAATTGTCCCACTGGAAGTACGGTAAGATTAACTATTTCTAATTCCTGTGGAAGTACGAGTTTATCTGCCGGTCCTATCATTATTTTGGATAAACCAACTGTAAGTTTTAGTTCGCCAAGTATAGCCTGTGTGAATTCGTCAGTTTATTTTAGTAATACCACTGTTGCCGGATTTAAAAATGATTGTAGTACAGTGGGAGTATATACATGGGATTTTGGTGATGGAACACCCGTATCTAATCAGGTTAATCCAAGTCATGTTTATACAAGACCAGGATCTTATACCATTAAACTAAACGCTGTTACTCCTTGTGGTGTGGGGATAGAATACAGAAGAGATATTTGTGTGGAACCTGTTTTACAACCCAATTTTACTTATACAAAAGCTTGTATCAATTCGAATACTCAGATTAGCAATACAACCGATACGAGATTTGCCTGTGGTTCTCAAAGTTATTATTGGAGTATAAATGATTTTTATGATCCTTATTGCAAAAATGAGAGAGGAAGCTGGTATTTTACAGCTGGAACAAGTTCTAATTCTAAAGATCCAGTAATCAATTTTACAGTTTCGGGAACTTATTACCTTCGATTAAGAACTATAAATTCCTGTGGTATCGAAAGAGAAATCACTAAGATTATAGAAGTTAAAAAACCTCCAATTATTACTTTAGATCCTATTTCTAATTATTGTAATTCTGCCACAATCAATCCGGTTGGAAAAGTAGTAGAGAATTGTGCGCCAAGTTCTGAATTGACTTATTCCTGGAGTTTCCCCGGAGGAACTCCATCAACTTCTTCGTCTTTAAATCCGGGGCCTATAAATTATACAAGCAGCGGGAATTACACGGCAACTTTTACGGTTACTAATAGTTGTGGTTCTGTTTCCGCATCACAAAATTTTTCGGTAAATACGGTTTTGTCACCTATTATTGCTCCTAAAGCAGTTAATATGTGCAGTGGTGCGACTTTTAATGTTACCCCAAGAAGCGGAGCCGGAGATAACGTTCCTTCGGGTACTACTTATACGTGGTTTACACCGGTAATTTCTCCTGCGGGAGCAATTAGTGGCGCATCGGCACAATTAACTCCCAGAACTAATATCAGTCAGACATTAGTAAACAATACAAGTAATCGGGCGACTGCTACTTATACCGTTTCACCTACAGCAGGAAGTTGTCCCGGACCTAATTTTACCGTTACCGTTACGGTTGATCCTCTGATAAATCCTAATCCTGTCATCCGTAACACTACTTGTTTTGGCGCAGCTGATGGTGCTATTAATTTAACAGTAGCAGGAGGAATCCCTTTTACTACAGGAGCTCAATATCAATTTTCATGGACAGGACCTAATGGTTTTACAAGTACCAGTGAGGATATTTCCAATTTAGTAGCCGGAACTTATACTTTGAGAATTACAGATAATGGAAATTGTCCATTTGTAGCTACTTATCAGGTAAATCAACCGGCTAAATTTGCATTTACTGATTTTAAAACAGACATCTCCTGTCATAATTTGAATGACGGACAAATTATTCTAAATGTTAGTGGCGGAACAGCGCCTTATACATATGTCTGGACCAAAGATGGTAATCCATTTTCTTCTTCGAAAGATATTCGGAATTTAGCCGAAGGCGTTTATCATGTTATCATAACGGAAGTCAATAATTGTGATATTCTCGAAAATACTTATACCATTGTCAATCCTCCTTTATTAGAAGTAAGTCTGGCCGGAAAAAAAGACATTCTTTGTTATGGTTATGCTACGGGTGAAATTGATGTTGATGTTATTGGTGGGAGAGCTGTAGAAATAAGTCCGGGTCTTTTCAATTACAGTTATTCATGGACCGGTCCTAATGGATTTAGAAGCTCTTCTAAAAACTTACGCAATCTGTACGCAGGAACTTATCGCTTAAGTGTAACTGATAATTCAGGATGTGTGGACAATCTGGATGTTGTTTTGACTCAGAACAGCGAAATTAAACTGGAATACACTAAAACAGAAATTGCCTGTTATAATGATGCGAATGCATCCATTACTATTACAAATATTACCGGCGGAGTTCCATTTGCTTCAGGCGAACCTTATAGTATCAAATGGAGTAATTTAGGTTCGGGAAGAATCCAAAACGATTTATCAGCAGGAACTTATGTTATTACTATCGAAGATGCCTTAGGCTGTCCAAAAGTATTTCCTGTTACCATTGATAATGTTCCTGAGTTTGCCATCCATCCTGATGTAAAACAAATTAGCTGTTTTGGAGCTAAAGACGGTCATATTCGATTAAACTTAGTAGGAGGAGTAACTCCTGTAAAATTAGTATGGACTGATGATCCTACAGCCGGAGTTGAACGAAACAATCTTGGACCGGGAAGATATTCCGTAATTATTACAGATAAAAAACTATGTAAAATTGAGGATACTTTTATTATAAACGAACCTTTAGCTATAGAATTAAAAGCAGATGTATCAAACCCGTTGAGTTGTAATAACGCCAATACCGGAGCAATTAATTTGATTATTACCGGAGGAACACCGCCTTTTACTTATGTCTGGTCGAATGGAGCAAAAACAAAAGATTTAATCAATTTGCCTCCGGATAATTATATTGTAAATGTAACTGATGCGAATGGTTGTAAAGCAACAGAATCCTGGAAAATTACCCGATTTGAACAATTAACACCCACTGTCGAAACCATAACGGATTATGATTGTGATACTAAATATGTCAAACAAACTTTTGTAGGACATGTAAAAGGAGGGATTCCACCTTATACTTTAAGCTGGTCTGACGGGGTAATTAGCGGCAGTAATAACCAGATTATGAACACTAAAAATAATGGTTTAATCGTATTTAGTGTTGAAGACAGTTTTGGCTGTAAACAGGATTTGCCTTTCAATGTAAATACTCCGGTACTGGGGAATCCCGGTTTTTCTTTCGAATCGTATGGAAATGATGTTTATAATTTATATTCCATATTTGACCCTGTTTTGTTTACCAATTTAGCTACGGGAGATTTCACTACTATTGCCTGGGACTTTGGAGACGGGAATTTCTCTGATGAAGAAAGTCCTTCTCATATTTATACCAGAACAGGAACCTATACGATTAGGCAAACTGTTAGCTATCCTTTTGGTTGTCAGTATGTTTTTTCTAAAACTATTCAAATAGAAAAAGGATATAGTTTAGTAATGCCTACCGCTTTTACTCCGAATAATGATGGTACTAATGATAGTTTTGCTCCTGTATTTTTAGGTCTTACTCAGATTACATTACATATTTATGACACCTGGGGCAGTTTAATTTACAGTGAAACAGGAGAAACCATAAAAGGCTGGAATGGAAAAGTAAAAGATACTGATGCCGAAAATGGAAATTATTATTTTAAAGTATTGGGTACAACCTTTTACAATCATACCATTACCGAAGAAGGAGCTGTCACATTAATAAAATAAAAGAATATCATTAAAATGAGAATTAAATTAATTATTATCCTGATTTCGTGTTTCTTTTATTCGAATTTGAAAGCACAGGATCCTGTTTTTACGCAGTACTTTTTAGTGCCAGAAACTTTGAATCCCGGTTTTACGGGTTTTATGGAAACTACCTATCTGGGAATTATTCATAGAGAACAATGGCCGGATTTAAATTTAAAAATTGATACTGATTATGCTTTTTTGAATACCTGGAGTGACCAAATGAACAGTGGTATTGGCATCAGCTTTTTAAATCAGAGGGAAAGTGCAACTAATTATAATTTTTCTCAAATCAATGCCAATTATGCTTACCGTGTTCGAATAAGTGACGAATGGGATTTCAGACCCGCAATAGAAGTTGGTTTTGGATTAAAATCATTTGGATTCCGAAATTTATTATTGGAAGACCAAATCAATATTCGAACAGGAATTAATAATGCCACTTCAATTGATCCGGCATTACAAAATGATAAAGTTGGTTTTTTTGATATAGGAGCAGGGATGGTTTTTAATACGGAGGATTTATGGATTGGCTTGTCTGTAAAACACCTCAATAAACCTAATATTGCTTTTAATAAAGATGGAAATGTTCCTTTGAATACCTTTTTCTCCTTGAGTTCGGGATACGAATTTCTTTTAGCCGATTATATCGATGTACAATTTTTTCCGTATGCCACTAAAATGTTTGCTACAGCAAATTATATGCAACAAGGGCGTTACAACCGTCTGGATATAGGAACTTCTATATTATTTGAAAAAATGTTTTTTGGTGTTACTGCCGTTACTAATCCTGCTAAGAACGGAATAGACGGACACTTACTGACTTCCTTAAATTTCTTTACCGGATTGCAATATGAGCATTTAAGGCTGGGACTTTCTTATGATGCCAATACAACTAAAATAGGTCGGACAGGAGGTATTTATGAACTTTCGCTGACTTACCAGTTTAATTTAGACAAAAAATGTTTTGGCTGTCCTAATTACACCGAAAGGTAAGTTGAATATTACTTTTCTGAAAGTACCGCTTCCCGGTGTTGTATTCCCCATTCCAGCATTTTATCCAGAACATCACTCAGTAATTTTCCTGATTCAGTCAGTTCATATTCAACGGTAATAGGTGTAGTATCATAAACAGTACGTTTTACCATTCCGTTTATTTCTAAATCTTTTAATTCTTTGGATAGCATTCGGGGAGTAATCTTTGGAATATTACGCTGAATATCTGTAAAACGTCTTTTTTCGAATAAGAGCGAACCGATAATGGGCAATTTCCATTTTCCACTAATAACATTCAGCGTATCATTTACTGCTAAAACAAACTGAATTGGACAGGATTTAGCTTCTTTAAAACTAATTATGTTTTCCATAATGTATTGATTTTATTGTTACTATACTAAAGGATAGTAGTATACTTTAGTATATGAGTATATTTTGTATAGCAAATGTAAGTATCTTTGAATTATTATTAATGAAAAAAAACAGAAAAAATGAATACTACTATTTTAGTTACCGGAGCTACCGGAAATTTCGGAAAATTAACAATTGATTTTTTATTGAAAAAGGGAATCGCTCCGGCAAATATTTCAGCATTAGTCAGAAACGAAAACAAAGCAGAAGATTTGGCTGCAAATGGAATCAATATAAAAGTTGGAGATTATGACAATTATGATTCTTTATTAAATGCTTTTCAAGGAATCGATAAGTTATTATTGGTATCCGGTACTGATTTGACCAACAGAATGAGCCAACAATTAAATGCTGTTAAAGCGGCAAAAGAAGCAGGAGTGAAGCATATTTTGTATACCAGTTTTGAACGTAAAAACGAAACGGAAACTTCACCAATTGCCTTTTTAGCCCAATCCCACATTGCTACGGATCATGCTATCAAAACAAGCAGAATCAGGTATACTATTTTTAGAAACAATTTATATCTGGATGTTTTACCTATGTTTCTGGGAGAAAAAGTATTAGAATCCGGAATTTATTTTCCTGCCGGAGAAGGAAAAGCAGCTTATGTTTCCAGAACTGATTTGGCAGAAGCAGCTGCGAATGTATTGAGTTCTGAAGGACATGAAAACAAAGAATATGCAATGAATAATATCGAGAATTATTCGTTTCAGGAAATTGCCGAAGCTATAAGTAAAATTACATCTAAAGAAATTAAGTATTTCAGTCCCGCTACAGAAGAATACTCAGAAACACTCAAAAATGCCGGAGTTCCCGGAGAATACATAGAAATGTTTACAGGTTTTGCTGAAGCTATCAAACAAGGAGAATTTGATTCTGATAAATCTGATTTGGAAAAATTATTGGACAGAAAACCTACAAGTCTGAATGATTTTTTAAAGAATGTTTATGCTAAATAAAATCCAGCACTCAGAAAATCAATAAAATTTTATTAACCACAAACTATACCAATTAATTTTCGCTAATTTGTGTAATTTGTGGTTGAAAATAAAAAATCATTGTTTATGAATACTTTAAACGATTTATATAAAATTTCGGGTAATTTTTCTAAAACGGATAAAATGCCGGTGCTGTTTTTAGGACATGGAAGCCCGATGAATGCTATTGAGGAAAATCAGTTTGTGGCTGGTTTTAGGAATATGGCTAAAACTTTACCGCAGCCGAATGCTATTTTGTGTATTTCGGCACATTGGTTTACTAAAGGAACTAAAGTTACAGCTATGGAAATGCCTCGAACGATTCATGATTTTGGAGGATTTCCAAAAGAATTATTCGCAGTGGAATACCCTGCCCAAGGAAATCCGGATTTAGCCATCGCAACTAAGGAATTATTATTGCCCACAGAAGTGGAACTCGATCACGAATGGGGATTGGATCATGGTGCCTGGAGTGTGATTAAACATTTATATCCTGAGGCTAATGTTCCTGTGATTCAGTTGAGTATTGATTATTCAAAATTACCACAATACCATTTTGAGTTGGCGCAAAAATTAAGTGATTTGCGTCATAAAGGCATTCTTATTATAGGAAGTGGAAATATTGTACACAATTTACGATTGGTAGATTTTTATAATATGAATGTAGATAATTATGGTTTTGATTGGGCAATTGAAGCCAGAGAAAAAGTAAATGCTTTTTTATTAGATGGTAATTTTCAGGCTTTGATTGATTATGAAAAACAGGGGCAAGCTTTGCAACTCGCTATTCCTACACCGGAACATTATTTGCCTTTAATTTATACCTTAGGCTTAAAAAATAAAACTGAAGAACTGAGTTTGTTTAATGATAAATTATTGGGAGGTTCTTTGAGTATGACTTCGGTGAAGATTGTGTAGAGTATTTGATTAAAATAAGACTATGCATAGTTTAAAAATTGTAAATCAATAACCATTTGTTTCCTTATAAAGAAACTTGTATCTTTGTTAAATTAAGCGTATAAATATGGATTATAAATTCAAAGTTACATTTCTTGAACCTGTTTTTGGAGTTTTTAGAAAGTTTAGATCAAAAAACTAAAGAGAAAGTTCTTTACAATATTTGGAAATCAAGAAGTGTAAATGATAATGAACTTTTCAAAAAACTGGAAGGTAAGATTTGGGAATTTAGAACTTTGTATAATAAACAATATTTAAGATTATTTGCTTTTTGGGACAAATCAGACAAGCAAGATACAATTGTAATTTCAACTCATGGAATAATTAAAAAAACAGACAAAACACCAAAAGTAGAAATGGAACGTGCAAAATCATTAAGAATAAAATATTTTAACGAGAAAAAATAAGATTATGAAAACATATAGTTTAGATGAAGTAACAGATAAATTCGTTGGAAAAAAAGGAACAGCTAATAGAGATGCTTTTGATAACGAGTTAAAATTAGAGCTTATAGGACAAACTATTAAACAAATTCGTAAAGAAAGAAATTTAACTCAAGAACAATTAGGAGAATTAGTGGGAGTTAAAAAAGCGCAAATTTCAAAAATTGAAAATAGTTTAACTGATGCGAGATTTGATACCATTATAAAAGTGTTTAAAGCGCTAAATGCAAAAATAAATTTTAGTGTTGAATTAAGTCATTAAAAATAAATTGCAAAACCATCTTAGATGAATTATATCATTTTAATATGAAAAAATGTATCTTGATATTATGTTGTTTTCTTATAATTGTTTCTTGTAATAAAAACAAGAAAAAAGTTGTTGAAAAATCAAACATTGTAAAAAGTATAGTTGTATCTAAATTTAATTCCTCAAATAATTTAATACCTAAAGTTAATAGTGACACTTTGATTATTAAAAGTAAATGTGCAATAATATATGATCAAACAGAAAAGAATATTGAAAAAAGAAAAAAAGAAATTGGAGAAGAAAAATTTTATGTAGGTGCAGACGATTTTCTTTTTTATCTCAATGAAGCCAATGAATATTTGGAATCAAAAGAAATAAAAATCATTACAACTGAAAATCATAAAATTTTGAAATTTGTTTCAGATAATAAAAAAGTTACAATTATAAATCTTGATTTAGAAAAAGATATGGGTGGAGTTTATTTATTTAATTCCAAACAAACACCTAAAAAGATTAACATCATGGACATAAGTGACGAATTTGAATCTTATATGAAATAAAACATAGTTTAGAAAAACAACAAATTTCAATTTTAAATATATCTTTGCGCCTTTCTGTCTTTGTGGCAAATATAATTTTATATGAAAATAATAGCAGTCATTCCCGCCCGTTACGCCTCCACACGATTCCATGCCAAACTAATGCAGGATTTGGGAGGAAAAACAGTCATTTTAAGAACTTATGAAGCAGCAGTAAACACTAATTTGTTCGATGATGTTTTTGTCGTAACGGATTCCAGTTTGATTTTTGACGAAATTACAGCTCACGGCGGTAAAGCGATTATGAGTATCAAAGAACACGAATCGGGGAGTGACCGAATCGCTGAAGCGGTAGAAAATCTGGATGTAGATATTGTAATTAATGTTCAGGGCGACGAACCTTTTATTAATGCCGAACCGTTGAAAGAGGTCATTGAAGTTTTTAAAAACGACCATGAACAAAAAGTAGATTTGGCTTCGTTGATGTATGAAATCAAAGACGAGGAAGAAATCAACAATCCAAATAATGTGAAAGTAGTGGTGAATCAAAATAATTTTGCCTTATATTTTTCCCGCTCAGTTATTCCGTATCCAAGAGAGAAAAATGTTGGGGTACGCTACATGAAGCATATTGGAGTCTATGCATTTAGAAAACAGGCATTATTGGATTTCTATCATTTGCCCATGAAAACTTTGGAAGCTTCCGAAAAATTAGAACAATTGCGCTATTTGGAATTTGGCAAACAAATAAAAATGGTCGAAACTACTCATGCCGGAATTGGTATTGATACCAAAGAGGACTTAGACAAAGCCCGAAAAATAGTTTAATCAACAAATAAACTTTTTGCCACGAATTCACGAATTGAAAATAAATTTGTGAATTCGTGGCTTAAAATTTCAGATCAATTTTTCAATAATAATTAATTCATTGTGCTGTTCTACCCTTGGAATGGTTTTAATTGTGAAAGACTGCTTTTTAAAATCGGTAATTAATTTTTTATTTCTAAGATTGTCCGCTTCGTTTAAAAGCATGGTGTTAAAAAGAATGTTCCCTTTATTTTTTAACAGCGAACAAATCCTGTCGATAAAAAAAGATTCAAAAAGGAAATTAGGCATTTTGATATCCTGAAAAATATCGACTACAATCAAATCATATTTTTCGGTTGTTTTTAAAACAAATTCAAAAGCATCGTCAATCACAATGTCGAGCTGTGGAATTTCATTCAGTTTAAAAAACCGATTCGCTATTTTTATAATTTCTGAATCAATTTCTACAGCTGTTATTTTTCCTTTAAACTCAATTTCATCAACCAGCGTTTTGATGACGCTTCCGCCTGCAACTCCTAAAACTAAAATATGCTGCATTTGCTTTATTCTGGCAAAACCAATGTTTTTTAAACCTAATTTTAAAATTCGCTGCAAACTTCCATACGAATAATTAGTATTTAAAGAATCCATGACCAAATCGCCATTAGACCAGCTAATTTCTAAAGTCTGACTTATAGCTGATTTTTGAGTATAAATTTTTATGGGGTAGAAATAACTTAAAAGGCGTTTAATCATAAAATAAGGGCTTTTACCAAAAATAGCGCATAATTTTTAAAATTCTATATTTTATTACAGAAAAAAGAGTGAGATTTTGCTTATTCTGTTAAAATTTAATAACAGGATTTTTTTTGATAATTTTAAAACCATGACTGGGAAATTTTCGTAAATAAATGAAACTTTAAAAAATACAACTATGAAAAATTTATTTATCTCTTGCGCAGTCTTAATTTTATCACTGAGTTCCTGTTCTAATGATGACAAAGAAATGAAGGATAAAGAACTGGTATTAGTTACGTCAAGTAATACTTCAGGAAAAGTAACTTATGTTAACTTAGAAGAGCCTTCTCCAATGGTTCAGTCATTTACTATTGCTTCTCTGGATGCAGAAGGAATTTCGTATGATCCCGATACAGATAATATTATTGTAGCGTCACGCACAAATAACAGATTAGAAAGTTATTCGGATGTTAAAACCGCAGCTGCTTCCGGGGCTTTAGCATTAACAGCTTCTGTAAGCAGCTCAAATCTTGATTTTACAAATGCACGGGAAACTGCAGTTGCAGGGGACAAAATCGTAGTCGCTCAGGATCAGTTAGCGTCCAACGGAATGGTTAATAAATTATTTGTTTACCAGAAAACGACCTCAGGTTTTACGCTTTTAAAGTCTTATACCGTTGATTTTAAATTATGGGGAATTCATATGGATGGAAATGATTTATATGCAGTTGTTGATTTAACCTCAGATATTGCAGTGTTTAAAAACTTTATGAATAATCCTTCGGGGAATATTGCTGCCACTAAACGCGTCAGTATTGAAGGTCTTGTAAGAACTCATGGAATTACTTATTCTGCTAAGGAAGACTTAATGGTTCTTACTGATGTTGGAAGTGCAACTTCTGATTCTGATGGCGGATTGGTTTATATTAAAAATTTCACCAGTGTATTTGCTTCAACTGCTAATATGGGAACTATCAGTACGGGAAATCAAATCAGAATTTACGGTCCCAACTCTCAGTTAGGAAATCCTGTAGATGTAGCTTATGATGATAAAACTAAAATGACGTATGTTGCGGAACGGTTAAATGGAGGTGGAAAGGTATTGACTTTTGCAAAAGCTACTATGTCCGCTGATGCTAATCCTTTAAGTGTAAGAACTGAAGCTGGTGTTACTTCAATTTTTATTATAAGAAATTAAGATAGGTTTTTATTTGTTTTGTATAACCCTAAATGCTGTAAAAAGGTATTTAGGGTTATTTTTTTTGGTTAGCACTATAGGTCTTAAAAGTTCCGTCTTTGTAAAAAAACACTATTTTATCAATAGTTTCTTCAAAGAAATGAGCTGTGATTTCCGGTTTCTTTTCCGCAACGGTCTCTTTTTTATCTTCTTCTATAGTACCTTGAAAGCTTTGGGAAAACAAATCCTCTTTTATTGCAGTCCTAGTATCTGAAAAACTGCTTATAGCTTCAGCTTCTGTAGGGACTGAGTTATTTTTAGGGAAAGTTCCTTTACCGTTTAAAAGCCAGTACAAATCCACTTCAGGATAAACTTCTAAAATTTTAAGTATAAAATCCAGACTGGGTTTGTTTCTTCCGGAAAGGAGGTGGGACAGACTGGAGCGTTGTACTCCAATTTTATCTGCAAATGCAGAAGCGTTTACACCGTAGTATTCCAGTATAACTTCGAGTCTTTTTATAAAATCATCCGTGTTTACCATTGTAAATCAGTATTTAAATTTGACTATTTACAAATGTAAATAAAACAATCGGTATTAACAAATTTACAACTGTAAAGAGCGATTTTATAGTTTAAAACATTAATTTTTAAGTTTATTTAATTATATATAAAATACTGATAATTAGTTTTTTATAATATTTAAACAAACTAGATAACATTTGTTAATTACAGACTTAGTTTCTAGATATAGTTTTCTAAAACGGCTGTTTACAATTCTGAAAAATCAAACCAAACAATTGTTTACAAATGTAAAAATAAAGATGTTTACTTTTGTAAATCAAATATATCAGATTATGAATTTAGAGCAGTTGTTTCTAGACAGCAAGGAAAAAACGATTGAAGGCAGGTATTTGACTTTGGAGTCAATTGAGCCAATTTTGAAACGAATTAATACAGATAACCAACTTTCTGTTGTTGGACAATCGGTTCAGGGAAGACCAATTTATAAGTATATTATTGGTACCGGAAAAACTAAAATTTATTTGTGGTCACAAATGCACGGAAATGAAAGCACGACTACTAAAGCATTATTCGACTTTCTAAACCTCTTGCATAGCGGTAGTGATTTAGCCGAAAGCTTTTTGGAAAATTTTACATTTTGCTGTTTGCCGATGCTTAATCCGGATGGAGCTGTGTTGTACACTCGTGCGAATGCCAACGAAATTGATTTAAACAGAGATTCTCAGGATTTAACCCAACCGGAAAGCAAATTATTACGAGCTGTTTTTGAAGAATTCAAACCGGATTATTGTTACAATCTTCATGATCAGCGAACTATTTTTGGTGTAGCAGATACCGGAAAACCTGCAACTGTATCTTTTTTAGCACCTTCTTACAATGAGGAAAGAGAAATAAATAATTCGAGACAAAAAGCGATTAATTTGATTGCAGGAATGAATGAAGTTTTACAAAAATTCATTCCGGGACAAATAGGCAGGTTTGATGATTCTTTTAATATCAATTGTATAGGTGATACATTTCAGTATTTGGGCGTGCCAACCATTTTATTTGAGGCTGGGCATTACCCTGGTGATTATGAAAGAGAAGTGACCAGAAAGCATATATTTATCGCATTAGTGACGAGTTTTAAAATACTTAGCGAAAACGTTATAGAAATTAACAGAACAGAGGATTATTTGAATATTCCTCAAAATAAAGTCACTTTTTATGATTTTATATACAAAAAGGTTAAAATAAATTATGACGGTAATGAAAAAATAACGAATTTTGCTGCACAGTACAAAGAAGAATTAGTTGACGGAAAAATCAACTTTAATGCTTACATTGTAAAAGTGGATGATTTGGAAGGTTTTTTTGGTCATGAAGTATTTGATGCCCGGGAAGGTGTTTATGAAGATGAGGACGAAAATTTTCCAAAATTAGATCAAAAAGCAAATTTTTGTGTAAATAAAAACATTAATTTTGTTAACGGATTGATAAAAAAGTAATTTTTTGTAAGAGTTCTTCATTTTTATGTATATTTTTATGCTTTAAAAATGATAATTAATAATATAATTAGAGAAATATGAGTAAGTTCCGTTTAGATGAAGTTGATCATCAAATATTAGACATGTTGATAGACAATACGAGAGTTCCGTTTACGGATATTGCTAAAAAATTATTGATTTCTGCTGGAACAGTTCACGTGAGGGTAAAGAAAATGGAAGATGCCGGAATAATTATGGGATCTTCATTAGTATTGGATTATGACAAATTAGGCTATTCTTTTATAGCTTATGTGGGCGTTTTCCTGAATAATACTTCTCAGACTAAATTTGTTTTACAGCGAATTAATGAAATTCCATTTGTAACTGTTGCTTCGGTAACTACAGGTAAATTCAATATTTTTTGCAAAATCAGAGCAAAGGATACGAAACACGCTAAAGATGTAATCTTTATGATTGATGATATTGATGGTGTTTACAGAACCGAAACTATGATTTCTCTTGAAGAAAGTATAAACGATAAAAAGCGTTTGATGCATACTATTTTTAAAAATATGTAATCAACTTGAATGCGAAGTAAAAATATTACCTCAAGTTGACTCTTGGGGTTATTTTTTTTAATACTCAACAATAAAATACACTATAATTAACTTAATAATTTAACATAATTTATGTATACGCTCCCTAAAATAGAACGTTTTAACCAAAACGTACTCTCTAAATACAATATTTACAACAGCGTTTTTATTACTTTACCTTTTGACTCTATAGATAACACAGGTGCTTTATTACCTTTATTCACAGAAGTTTGTGAAACGGGTTTTAAAAAAATGGAAACTCCTAAGGAAATTTTCGAATTTTTCTCCAAAAAATATTTACATACTGACGTAGAAGCAGACAAAATCGATTTGATGTTTCGTTTTATTCAATATATTGAGCGTCAAATTGTATTGTTTGATGCTGTAGAAGATGCTGCATTTCCAATTGTAAATAATATGGAAGGGCGCGGTTCACTTAGAGATGTTAAAGAAAAATCAGATGCAAGAGGAAAAAATGAAGAGTTAGTTGAATTTTTAGAGAATTTCAATGTCAGAACTGTTTTAACAGCGCATCCTACACAATTTTATCCCGGAGCTGTATTAGGTATCATTAATGACCTGACGCAGGCAATTCGTGATAATAATTTACTTCAGATTAAACAGCTTTTAGCGCAGTTAGGGAAAACACCTTTTATTCAAAATGAAAAACCAAATCCTTTTGATGAAGCTGTAAGTTTGATTTGGTATCTTGAAAATGTATTTTATAATACCGCCGGTGATCTGATGCATTATTTGGAAACGAATATTGCTCCAACAGGGAATATTAAAAACCCAATTATCCAGCTTGGTTTCTGGCCGGGAGGTGACAGAGACGGTAATCCGTTTGTAACGACTGATATAACCTTAAAAGTAGCCGATCGTTTAAGAACTTCTATTTTGAAATGCTATTATTTTGAAATGAGAAACTTAAAAAGAAAATTAACTTTTTCAGGAGTAGATGTATTGGTGGCTGAACTGGAAAATAAATTATATCGTTCTGTATTTTACTCAAGAGGAGAAATTTATATTACTTTAGAAGAATTCAAAGCACAATTAAATAAGATCAAGACTATTATTGTCGAGCAGCATCAATCTTTATATGTTAATGAATTAGAAGCTTTATTGATTAAAGTAAATTTATTCGGTTTTCATTTTGCGACCTTAGATATTCGTCAAAACAGCAGAATTCACGATGCCGTATTCAGAGATATTTTTGATTTCTATCAAAATAATGGAGGCGATATTTTTCCTAAAAACTATTACGAATTATCTGAAAATGAAAAATGTAAAGTTTTAACAAGTGTCCTGGGCAATCTGAATCCGGCTGATTTTAAAAACGAAATGACTAAATCTACTATCGAGTCAATTCAGGCTATCAAACAAATTCAGACCAGCAATGGTGAGCTTGGTGCTAACCGCTACATTATCAGTAATAACGAAAATGCGGTGAATGTTTTAGAAGCATACGCTTTATTCAGGTTGAGTAACTGGGAAAATCCTTCAGTTGATATTGTTCCTTTATTTGAATCTGTTGATGATTTACAAAACGCACATCATGTTATGGAGCAATTGTACACTAATCCTGTATATGCAGCTCATCTGGCTGACAGAGGAATGAAGCAGACTATTATGCTTGGTTTCTCTGATGGAACAAAAGATGGAGGATATCTTATGGCTAACTGGAGTATTTATCAGGCTAAAGAACAGCTTACAGCAATGTCCAGAAAATATGGTATCAAAGTAATTTTCTTTGACGGACGTGGTGGGCCGCCTGCACGTGGAGGAGGAAAAACACATAAATTTTATGCTTCTTTAGGTCCGGATATCGAAAACAAAGAAATCCAGGTAACTGTTCAGGGACAAACTATTAGTTCTAATTTCGGAACTTTAGATTCCTGTCGTCATAATTTAGAAAATTTATTGAGTGCCGGAGTCACTAATCAGGTATTTAATAAGGAATTAAATAAGTTTTCTGAAACAGACAAAGAAGTAATGACTCAGTTATCAGAGCTTGGATATAAAAAATACCTGAGTTTTAAAAATCACGACAAGTTTATTCCATATCTGGAAAAAATGAGTACGCTGAAATATTATGCTAAAACTAATATTGGTAGCCGTCCTTCAAAAAGAAGTAAATCTGAAAAACTGGATTTCAAAGATTTAAGAGCAATTCCATTTGTGGGTTCATGGAGTCAATTGAAGCAAAATGTTCCTGGTTTTTATGGAGTAGGATCAGCTTTGAGACATTTTGAAGAGACAAATCAATGGGATAAAGTTCAGGATTTATATAAAAATTCTATGTTCTTTAAAACATTGTTGGAGAACAGTATGATGTCATTAGCAAAATCATTTTTTCCATTAACAGCATATATGAAGAATGATCCTGAATTTGGGGAATTCTGGCAAAATATCTACGATGAGTTTTTAGAAACGAAACGATTATTGTTGAAAATTGCAGGACATAAAGAACTAATGGAGAATTATCCTGACGGAATGGCTTCGATTCAGATACGTGAACGTATTGTATTGCCTTTATTGACAATTCAGCAATATGCTTTATTGAGAATTAATGAACTGAATAAAGAAAGTGTTCCAGATGATAAATTGATTAAGGTATACGAAAAAATCGTAATGCGTTCTTTATTTGGAAACACCAATGCTAGTAGAAACTCAGCTTAATGACAAAATAATGAAGCGAACTGATATTCCGGAAAACGAATATTCTAAATTTAATGCTACTTATATTAACGCAGCAACTGATGGAGATTTACATGAAGACTTAGAAATAAGTCTTCATGATTTTATTCGGTTTGTTCAGGATATTCCAATGGATAAATTTGATTATCGTTATGCTGAAGGCAAATGGACGATTAAAGAAATTATTCAGCATATTATTGATACAGAACGTGTTTTTAGTTACCGTGCTCTTCGGGTTTCCAGAAATGATAAAACACCATTGCCGGGTTTTGATGAAAACGATTTTGCTTCCAATACCAATGCCAATGACAGGCACTTGCAAAGTTTGTTAACAGAATTGTCTATTGTTCGTCAGAGTACTTTAGCACTTTTTAAAAGTTTTTCTGAAGAACAATTAAAACGAATCGGAATCGCTTCAAATGATGAAATTTCAGTGCGTGCTATTGGTTTTATTATCATTGGACATCAAAAACATCATCAAAAAGTTTTTCAGGAAAGATACCTGTAAATTATTCAAAACAAGTTGACCAGATTTTCAGCTTGTTTTCAAAAGACATCGTATTAGCGGGACTTGTAGAAGGCATTACATAATAAGTAATGCCTTTTATTTGCCCAAAACTTTTTACAAAATACCGGTGACTTTCTTTTCCGTTAAAAATAATTTTTCTAATATTTGGAAATTGACTGAAGAGAGTTTGAAAATCATTAGGTTTGTGATTTTTAATATGAATATCTAAACTTCCTTTGCGCTCGCAATTTTCTAAGACATCCCAAATTCCGATTTTATTCTTTTCTAATAGTTTTATTTTTTCTTCGAAATGAACTGAAACGGGTAATTTATCAAAAAGTGTATAGATTATTTTCCAAAAATGATTTCGTGGATGCGCATAATATTCCTGTTTCTCTAAAGAGGCAATTCCGGGCATAGTTCCTAATATTAGGATTTCAGTTTCAGAGTTTACAAAAGGAGGAAAGGAATGAATCATGATTTTAGAGGTTTTCTTCTTCTTTTTCAATTATAGCTAATCCCAGCCTTATTTTTCCATAACTAATTTGTTCTTCAAAATAGTCAAAATAAGGTCTTAGTGCATTTGGGGTTTCTAAAGTTTTTCTTGCTTGTGAAATTTTACTAACTTCTTCTTTTGAAATGAATTGGTGTAAATCAATTAAAGCTCCGTCTGAATATAATTTTGCTAAATGGGACATGATAGTTCCTAAGCCTAATTTTCGTTTTTCAGCAATTTCATCAACAGATAATCCTTCGTTGAATAGCGCCAGTGTTTCTTTATAAGTAGCCGATTCTTTTTTTGTTTTACTCTTTTTATCTTTTTGAAAAGCAATAATAGCTTTGATGAAAGCATCACCATATTTTTCTAATTTCGCTTTTCCTACACCGTCAATAATGATAAATTCTTCTTCACTCATCGGGCGGTTTATTTCCATTTGGCGTAAAGCAGCATCACTAAAAATTACATAAGCGGGAACTTCTTCTTCTTTGGCGATTTCATAACGCAATTTGCGTAAACTTTCAAAAAGAGAATTTGCAATTACCTTTGTTTTAGTTTCTTTATTTTTAACTTTTTCAGTATTTACTTTTTGTAAGGTGTTGAGTTGTACTTTTTCATCTTCAAATAATACTTTTTTAGCTAACGGAGTAAGTTTTATTTTATTTTGCTGATGAAATGCAATTTCGCAATATCCTAAATTAATAAGTTGAATCAGGTATTGATTCCAGTCTTGCCATGAGATTTCGATACCTACACCGTATGTTTTTAAATTCTGATATTCTTTTTCATAAATATAAGCATTTTTAGAACCTCTTAAAAAATCAACAACTACAGCTAATGATTCTGATTCTTTAAGTCTGATAATTGCCGAAAGTGCTTTTTGTGCAATGATAGTTCCATCAAAAAAGGCGGGAGGATTTTTACAAATATCGCAATTACCACAATTTTCGGTTACGATTTCTCCAAAATAGGAAAGCAATATTTTACGTCGACAGCTCAAAGCATCTGCGTATTGTTTCATTCTTTCTAATTTTGCCAGCTGGATTTCAGCATTTTGTCCCTGTGAGGCAAATTTTTGCAACTGAATCAAATCGCCATAACTTTCGAATAAAATAGTTTCTGAAGCTAATCCGTCTCGTCCCGCGCGACCAATTTCCTGATAATAGCCTTCAATATTTTTAGGCAAATTATAATGAATAACCCAGCGCACATTCGATTTATCAATTCCCATCCCAAATGCAATGGTAGCACAAACTACCTGGCATTGATCATTTATGAATTCATCCTGAGTTTTAAAACGAATCTCACTATCTAAACCAGCGTGATAAGACTTAGCTTTGATTCCGATATTACTGAGTTTTTCGGCAAGTTCTTCAGTTGTTTTTCGGCTAAGACAATAAATAATACCGGATTCAGCAGGTTTTAATTCGATAAAATCAATAATTTGTTTCACTCTGTCCAGCGCAGGACGCACTTCCAGACTCAGATTTTTTCTATCAAAAGAAGCTATAAAAGTTTTTGAATTTCTTAAATTTAACTGATTGCTAATATCCTGACGTGTAGCTTTATCGGCAGTTGCAGTTAAAGCTAATATTGGAGTAGAAGGGAAGCGGTTTTTCAGGTAGCCTAAATTAGTATAAGCAGGTCTGAAATCATGTCCCCATGACGAAATGCAATGTGCCTCGTCAATAGCAATGAGGCTGATGGTAACAGCACTAAATGCATTTTCCAGATAGGATAAACTTTCAGGAGCTATATAAACAAGTTTAACTTTATTATTTCTCAGGTTTTCAATATGCAACTGCTGTTCATTATCAGTTTGTGTACTATTGATGAAGCAGGCAGCAATTCCGTTAGCTTTCAGACTGTCTACCTGATCTTTCATTAAAGCAATAAGAGGGGAAATCACAATAGTAATTCCCGGGAATAATAAAGCCGGCAACTGAAAACAAATAGATTTTCCACCACCTGTAGGCATAATTGCTAAAGTATCTGTTCCGTTTAAAACGGTACTTATAATTTCTTCCTGATTAGCTCTGAATTTTTCAAATCCGAAATTTTCTTTAAGAGTATGATGTAGGATTTGAGAAGTAATCATTTTGTACTACTTAATTTGATTGTGTTTTTATGGATAAAAAAAGGAACTCTTTTTTGGAGTTCCTTTTGGTGTATTATACTCTGAAAATTAATTAATCTTCGTCCTCTTCGTCGTCATCCTCTGCGATGTCTTTGTCATCAGCATCTTCATCTTCGTCATCCAGATCCGGTTTGTCTATATTTTCGTCTTCATCATCATCGTCATTAATATCATCATCAAGATCTAAACCTTTAATTGGAGCAATTGGTTCGATTTCATCATCAATATCATCATCTTCATCAAAGTTTTCGATTCTGTCAGCAAGTTTTGTACTTACTTTTACTAAATAAATGGTGTCTTCAGTACGCACTTCTACTGCTTCCACTAATTCGTTTTTAGCATTTTTAAAACGGATGATATCTTCGTCGTCATATCCATCAGGAAATTTTTCAACCAATAAGTTTAAAATTTCATTTGTCAGTTTAGCGTACTCAACAATAACTCTTCTCATAAAAATGGTATTATAAATCTAATAAATAAGCAAAAATTAATGGCGCTACAATAGTAGCATCTGATTCAATGATAAACTTAGGAGTAGTAATATCTAATTTACCCCAAGTGATTTTCTCGTTCGGAACTGCTCCTGAATAAGAACCATAACTGGTTGTAGAATCTGAAATCTGGCAAAAATAACTCCAAAACGGAATATTATGCATTTCCATATCCTGATATAACATTGGTACTACACAAATAGGGAAGTCTCCTGCGATACCACCGCCAATTTGGAAAAATCCAATACCATTATCACTATTTTTTGGATACCAGTCTGCTAAGAAAGTCATGTATTCAATACCTGACTTCATTGTAGACGCTTTTAATTCTCCTTTAATAACATAGGATGCAAAAATATTACCCATAGTGCTGTCTTCCCATCCTGGAACAATAATAGGCAAATTTTTCTCAGCTGCAGCATACATCCAGCTATCTTTTAAGTCAATTTCGTAATACTCTTCAAGAACACCTGAAAGCAGCATTTTGTACATAAACTCATGAGGGAAATAACGCTCTCCTTTATCATCAGCATCTTTCCAGATTTTGTAAATATGTTTTTGCAGTCTACGGAAAGCTTCGTGTTCCGGAATACAGGTATCAGTTACACGGTTCAGTCCTCTTTCTAATAAATCCCATTCATCCTGCGGAGTCAAATCGCGGTAGTGAGGCACCCTTTCATAGTGAGAGTGTGCTACCAGGTTCATGATGTCCTCTTCAAGGTTTGCTCCCGTACAGGAAATAATCTGCACTTTATCCTGACGAATAATTTCAGCGAATATTTTTCCAATTTCTGCTGTACTCATGGCACCAGCCATACTTACCATCATTTTAGCTCCATTGGCCAATTGTTGTTCGTAGGCTTTTGCGGCATCGACTAAAGATGCAGAATTGAAATGTAAATAATGCTTTTCAATAAACTGACTGATCGGTCCTTTACTCATTTTATGGGGTTTAAATATTTTGTAAATTTATAGCTATCTGAATCTAAACTGGCTCAAATATAATGAAATTATAAATCTACTAATTGTGTGTTTTGTTAATTATTTTTTATTGTAACCTAAAATTTTTAATACATCCTCAGAGGTTTGTTGTTCTGAAAAAACTTCTGTTGCTAATATACCATTTTCATCCCGGTCTATTAAGATATGTTTGGGCTGCGGAATCAAACAGTGGTGTAAACCGCCGTATCCGCCTATGGTTTCCTGATAAGCTCCGGTATTAAAAAAACCGATATAAAGTGGTTTTTCTTTGTTGTATTTAGGTAAATAAATAGCATTCATGTTTTGTTCTGAGTTGTAATAATCATCACTGTCACAAGTCAGACCTCCTAATAACACCCTTTCATAAGTATCATTCCAGCGGTTTACTGCTAACATAATAAAACGCTTGTTTATTGCCCAGGTATCCGGTAAGGTGGTAATGAATGAAGAGTCAATCATGTTCCACTTTTCTCTGTCATTTTGTTGTTTTTGATATAAAATCTGATAAATGGCGCCACCGCTTTCTCCTACTGTAAAGGAACCAAATTCTGTAAAGATATTTGGAACATCTACTTCTGCTTCGTCACAGGCAATTTTTATCTGATTAATGATTTCATCAATCATATATTGATAATCGTATTCAAATGCAAGCGAGTTTTTGATAGGAAAACCACCTCCAATATTTAGACCGTCTAAAGAAGGGCATTCTTTTTTTAAGGCAATATATACTTTGATACATTTTACCAACTCGTTCCAGTAGTAAGCAGTATCGTTTATTCCTGTATTGATAAAAAAGTGAAGCATTTTTAATTCAAGATTGCTATTTTCCTGAATTTGCTTTTTATAGAAATTAACAATGTTTTTATAACCAATTCCTAATCTGGAAGTATAAAACTCAAATTTAGGTTCTTCCTCGGCAGCAATACGGATTCCAATTTTGAATTTTCCTTTAATTTCCGCCTGAAGTAAATCTAATTCTTCGTAGTTATCAATAATAGGAATAGTATTTTCATGACCATTATTGATTAAACGGGCAATATTACTGATGTATTCGTCTCTTTTAAAACCATTACAAATGACATAAGTGCTTTTATTGATTTTGCCGTTTTCTAATAAATTTTCAACTATATTAATGTCAAAAGCAGAGGAAGTTTCAACGTGAATATTGTTCTTGAACGCTTCGTTCATGATAAATTCAAAATGAGAACTTTTAGTACAATAACAATAATAGTACTTTGCCTCATATTTGTTTTTTTCCATCGATTTACGAAACCAGCTTTTGGCTTTGTTGATGTTGTTGGAAATTTGTGGCAAATAAGTAAATTTTAATGGCGTACCATATTTTTCAACCAGTTTCATCAAATCGATATTGTGAAACAGCAGATTGTCTTTATTGAGTTTAAATTCTTCCTGAGGAAAATAGTATGATTGATTTATTAAGTCAGAATATTTTGTATTCATTGAATTTTAGGATTTTATTTTTTTTTTATAGCTTAATGTACTAAATTAATCTATAATTCAAACCCTAATATTGGCATAAATAATTTGCAGCTTTTCGTTTTCTACTTTTAAATACTGAAAAGTATCAAAATTAAAGCGCCCTATAACTAAGTTCAAACGCTTCAATATTCTTAAAAAAGAACTATTGTTAACGCTTTGATTTTTGTTATAATTTCTTTGTTTTTGATCTCTTTTCATTGCGGCAAATGTAAAAAATAAAATATAAGTGATGCAATCCTTTTTTATAAAAAAAACAGCTAAGATTTATAATCTTCAAAAGCTTCAAGAATTAATTCATTCTCAACTGCTTGATTAATTTTTATCTTTCCAATTCCTTCGATTAAGGCAAACTGAATGCTTCCGTACTCATTTTTTTTATCATGAATCAGCAATTCCAGAATCGGTTCTATGTCTGCTTCTTCAAAAATAATATCTTCGTAAATTGATTTTAATACGCTTTTAATTTGTGTATATTCTTCTTTAGAAATCAAATCTTTCTTTAATGAAATATAACTTTCCAAAATCATTCCCACAGCAATTGCTTCTCCGTGAAGCAGGGTTGTTTTGCTTTGGCTTTCCAAAAAATACCCTTCAATTGCATGTCCTAAAGTATGCCCAAAATTCAATGCTTTTCGAATGTTTTTCTCAGTAGGATCCTGCTTTACAATTTCATTTTTAATTTCTACTGATCTGAAAATTAATTGATCTAACGCTTCAAAATCAATAGTAGAAATATCTAAAAACTCTTCCCAGTATTTTTTATCATAAATCAAACCGTGTTTCAGCATTTCGGCAAGACCGGAACGCATTTCGTTTTGAGGAACGGTTTCTAAATATTGAGTATCAATAATAACCATTCCGGGAACATTAATTACACCAATCTGATTTTTTAAATTTCCTAAATCCACTCCGTTTTTTCCACCTACCGAAGCATCCACCATTGAAAGTAAAGTTGTAGGGATATGGATAAAATCAACACCGCGTTTGAATGTTGAAGCAACAAAACCACCCAAATCTGTAACAACTCCGCCTCCCAGATTGATAACAAGACTTTTTCGGTCTCCTCCAAGTTCTGTTAGTACTTTCCAGATTTCAACGCAGGTTTCAATGTTTTTATTTTCTTCTCCGGCCTCAAATTCAACAATTTCAACATTTAAATCCGTTTCGATATAAGGTAATAATTTTGGCAGGCAAAATTCGTTGGTGTTGCTGTCTACAATTACAAAAATATTAGAATATTTATTTTTAGTAAGGTGAATGTTTAATTCCTCATATCCTTTTTCGTTGAAATAAACATTATAGTTATTGGCTTGAATTGTTTGTGTCATCATTAATTAATTTGAAATGCAAAATAAGGTAATTTCCAGTAATTAATATTCATAACTCTGGCTATATTTGTTTTAAATAGTAAAAAAAGATGAAAAAGATATTTGAAAATACCCAAATCGCTTTTGCTTTAAAAAGCAATAATCAATTACAGTTATCGTATTTTCTTTTTAAAGTAATGAATTTTAAACTATTGGTTCAGTTAGGTACAAAAATCCTTTTACTGACTTTAAAATTACATTTACCGGTTCAGAATATAATCAGGAAAACAATATTCAGTCAATTTTGTGGCGGTGTAAATGAAGAAGATTGTCTGAAAGTAGTTGATACCTTGTTTACTAAAGAGGTTTCTTCAGTTTTAGATTATGCTGTCGAAGGGAAAATAAATGAAGAGGAGTTTAATATTGCTTTTTCAAAAACGCTTAAAATTATTGAATTTGCTAAAGAACGCCAGGCCATTCCGTTTGCCGTTTTTAAACCTACAAGTTTTGGGCGCATTAGTTTGTATGAAAAAATAACCGCTAAAAAGATACTAAGAGATACAGAGCAGGAAGAATGGAATAGGGTAGTGAACCGTTTTGATTTAGTTTGCCAGGCAGCTCATCAAAAAGAAGTTCCCGTTTTGATTGATGCCGAAGAATCCTGGATGCAAACCGCTGCCGACAGTTTAGTTATTGAAATGATGCGTAAATACAATACCGAAAAAGTGATTGTTTATAATACGTTACAAATGTATCGTTATGATCGGATGGAATATTTGAAAAAAATCCATCAGGAAGCTAAGCAAGGAGCATTTTATATTGGAATAAAATTAGTCCGCGGTGCTTATATGGAAAAAGAAAATGAACGTGCTCAGGAAAATAATTATCCATCGCCAATTTGTGCCAGTAAGTCAGAAACCGACGAAAATTATAATACTGCTTTACAGTATATTACTGAAAATTTAGAGTTTTTTTCTCTTTTTGCAGGAACACATAACGAAATCAGTACTTATTATTTAATGGAATTAATGCAGAAAAAAAACATAGCAGCTAATGATTTCAGAATCTGGTTTGGTCAATTGTATGGGATGAGTGATACAATTAGTTTTAATTTGGCAGCCAATGGTTATAATGTGGCTAAATATATTCCTTTTGGTCCGGTGAAAGAAGTGATTCCGTATTTAATTCGGCGTGCACAGGAAAATACAGCCGTTGCAGGACAAACCAGCCGGGAATTAGAAATGATAAAAAAAGAACGTAGCCGAAGAAAACAAGAATAACTATTCTAAAAATTTAGCTCTTAACTCAGGAGTAGGGATCATACACTGTTCTTTCTTGCCGTACCATCTGTATCGGTTTTTAGCAATATAATCATAAATAATATCATTTATCTTTTTTGGAAAAACGTTCAAAACTGCTAGAAATCCATAGAAGCCGCCTAATTCAGAAGCTATTTTCAAAGCTGCTTCTGATTTATGATAATAAGCAATTCCGGGTTCATACAGAATTATACTATCATTCTTTTTTTGGTCTACACCAATATGACTGCAAATTTTCTGACCCAAATCAGATTGCAGAGCCACAAACCGGAAAATATCTTTTTGATCTCTTTTAATGATAAATTGTACCGCTGAATCACAAAGATTGCAAACGCCATCAAAGAGAATTATTTTTTTATTTTTGGGTAGGTTTTGCATTTTGTGGTTATTGCGAGGGACAAAGCAATCTCAGGAAGTTTGATATCCCATTATTAATATCAAATTATTTTATATAAATTTCTGACTTAGGTTTAGATTCTAAAACAATTTCCATATTTGTATCTTTTACTTTAAAGATCTTAGATTTAAATCCATCTAAATAAAATACCAAAATATCATTTTCACAAGCGCTTAATGAATAATTTCCATTCGAATCAGCTTTAAAAGATTCTTTTCTGTTCAAATTGGAGATAAAAACATTTGGAATTATTTTCTTATCTACATCATAAACTACTCCTGATATTCTTTGTTGTTTTGAATTGTCGTTATGTAGACCATAGAAAATTTTAAATTTTTCAAGAGTATTAATGTTTTGATCTTTCAATGTTAAAAATAGCACTCCATTTTTTCCTTTTTCGCCATAAATATTATAATCTTTATCTTTTAGAACGGAAATATCTTTTATATCAGTAGGATTAATAATACTTAATACAGTAGTGTCGTTTCCCCAAATGAAACCATTTATTAATAATAATGGATTTTCAGATTTTTCATTAAAAAAAATATATAATTCCTGTGCTATTGATTTTTTTAAACCATCACTGTTTGTTGAATCTTGATTTTGCGCATGAACTGCAAAAACATTTGCAAAGAAAACAATTAGTAATATTGGTGTAATATTTTTCATTTTCAGGTTAATTAGAATCATAAATATAAAGAAAAATCTTAATTAACTAATAAAAATATGATTGCTTCGTGCTAAACAATGAACTTACTGCACACTATTTCTTCACCGCTTCCACCAAATCCAATTCATCCAAGCTCACCTTAGAAGTAAAAAGGCCATAATTGACAACCGCTTTGTTTTTCTCAATTTTATCAATACTTCCCACGGCTTTTCCGTCTAACATTCGCACGCGGTCGCCTACCTTTAAAATAGGTTTTGGTTTTTCAATAACAGGTTTTAGTTTTTTTTCTTTCTTTTCCTTTCGTATTTCTTCCACCTGAACTTTTACCTCCTCAATGATTTCTTTTTTCTTAGCTACAATTGCCTTTGTTTCTTTTGGTGTAGCTTTTTTACGTTTTGAATTTTCAATTTCTACAATCTTCAAAAATTCTCCAATGAGTTCTTTTTTGTTTTTATTATTGAAATATTTCTCTGCTATATCTTCTATTTTCTGACCAATGTAAATTGTTTTCTGATTACTGTCATACAATTCCTGATAACTTTCCAGTTTTTGCTTTATTTTGACGTTGATATTTTCCATTTTTTTACCTTCTTCACGCGCTCTGGTTTCTTCTTCTTTCAGGTTTTGAGAAGTTTTTTCCAGTTTGGAACGTTCTTTTTGCAGGGTGGCAATGGTTTTGTCAAAACGTACTTTACCTACTTCGATTTTCTTTTTGGCACGATTAATTAAACCAAACGGAATCCCGTTTTTCTGTGCTACTTCAAAGGTAAAGGAACTTCCGGCTTGTCCTAAAGCCAGTTTGTACATGGGTTCTAATGATTTTTCATCAAACATCATATTCGCATTGGTAGCAAAAGGCAATTCGTTAGCCAGAATTTTCAAATTGGAATAATGCGTTGTGATAATTCCAAAAGCTTCTCTGTGATAGAATTCTTCTAAGAAAATTTCAGCCAGAGCACCACCTAATTCCGGATCGGATCCGGTACCAAATTCGTCAATTAAAAACATGGTTTTTTGATTGCATTTCTTCAGGAAATAGTTCATGTTTTTTAATCGGTAACTGTAGGTACTTAGATGATTTTCAATGGATTGATTATCTCCTATATCTGTTAATATTCTGTCGAATAAAAAGGTTTCCGAACGTTCGTGAACCGGAATCAACATTCCCGATTGCAACATCAATTGGAGTAAACCGACTGTTTTTAACGAAATAGTTTTTCCTCCTGCATTAGGACCTGAAATTACAATAATTCGGTTTTCCTGTTTTAGTTCAATAGTCTGCGGATAAGTAATTTCCTTTTTTTGTTTGTTTGTTAAATACAAAATAGGGTGAAAAGCATCTCTAAAATACAAACGACGTTCCTCAGTTATGGCAGGTAAAATTCCGTTGATTCTTTCGGCATATTTCGCTTTGGCAGCAATGACATCTATATCACTCAAAAAATCCTGATACTCTTTTAATAAAGGCAGATACGGACGGATAGCATTCGATAATTGCTTTAAAATACGGGTGATTTCTTCTTTTTCCTCATATTCTAAATTGCTCAGTTCTCTGGAATATTTAAGCGTCATTTCGGGCTCGATATAAGCAATACTTCCTGTTTTAGAACTTCCTAAAATAGTTCCTCTTACTTTTCGGCGGTACATAGATAATACGGCAAGAACACGACGGTTTTGAACAAAACTTTCTTTAATATCATCCAGATAACCCAAACCGTTATATTGTGTTAAAGCAATCCCAAAGCTCTGATTGACTTTCCCTCGGACCAGATTCATATTTCTGCGTATATCGGATAAAACAGGGGAGGCATTATCTTTAATTTCGCCATATTTATCCACTACAACATCAATCTGTGAAATAATTTCTTTAGTAAGTTCCACACGCGAAGCACGGGCATTTATATTGGGGTAATAATCATCAAATTTCTTAAGAAAATTTAATAAAAAGTTTACTGTTGAAGACAATGTGGCAATTTTTCTAAAACTACCCACTTCCAGAAAACTGTCTTCAATGGCTAAAAATTTTATTTCGTGTGTTATCGCATCAAATCCGTGATTGGGAATTGCATTATTATTCTGAAAAGAAGAAACATACTCTGAAGTTTGCAGCAAAGCCTGCATCAAAGTTTCTTTATCTCTGAACGGAGTAATTTGTAGAGCTTTATCTTTTCCTATTTCGGTGTTACAGATATCTGAAATCGTTTCCAAAATTGTTGGAAACTGTAAGTCCTGTAAAGTTTTTTCGGTAATACTAATCATTTAATTTCTTTAAGAAAGTCTCGCAAAAGTACAAAAAATACCAGCATTCATTACGGTAAGTATCTTTCTAATTTTTATCTAAAGTAAATATGAATTGATTAAAAAAATTCTGAAATTCGCAAAAAAAAGATATGGATGTAAAAATGCATGATTCCTGGAAGACTGTTTTAAATGAAGAATTTGAAAAAATATATTTCAAAGAATTAATTGATTTTGTTAAATCCGAATATATGACAAAAATCTGTTATCCTAAAGGGAGTCAGATATTTTCAGCTTTTAATCATTGTCATTTTGATCAGGTTAAAGTGGTAATTATTGGTCAGGATCCTTACCATGGTCCGCATCAGGCAAATGGTTTATGTTTTTCTGTAAATGACGGGATTCCGTTTCCGCCTTCATTGCAAAATATTTTCAGAGAAATTTGTACCGATTTAAATGTGTCCATGCCAGCATCCGGAAATTTAGAACGCTGGGCAGATCAGGGTGTTTTTCTTTTAAATGCGACATTAACTGTCAGACAATCAGAAGCAGGAAGTCATCAGGGAAAAGGCTGGGAAAAATTTACGGATGCCGTAATTAAAAAAATTTCGGAAGAATCAGAAAATGTAGTGTTTTTACTTTGGGGCGGTTTTGCACAGAAAAAAGCTGCTTTGATTGACGCATCCAAACATCATATTTTAAAATCAGGGCATCCTTCCCCTTTGAGCGCTAACAGAGGTTTTTGGTTTGGAAATAAACATTTCAGTAAAACAAACGAGTATCTAAAAGCAAACAACAAGCCTGAAATCAATTGGTAAAAAAAAGCCACTTAAATTCCGTAGAAGAAACTTAAATGGCTCATTTGTATCGTAAAAGAACTTATTTTTTTATAATATTTACAAGAATAGCTTTGTCTGACTGATTTTTTACAGTCAGAATAATTTCAATATTCTGAGCCGTTTTCCCTTCAATAACATACAGTTTGGTATTTTTTCCAAATTCGGTATCACTTTTATCGAAATCTACATCTCCAAATTCCAAAGAGTTTTTGATATCAGTTGTGTCAATCCATTTTTCTGCTAAAATCTGAGAAGCTTTTTCAGAATATTCAAAAGGTTTATTTCTGATATCATTTAAAACACGGGCATTGGGAAAATAATTGCAGCGGGTATCTTTTCCGCTAAAAACCAGAGCTACAAAAAAGCAGCCTAAAACCAACCCAACTAAATAATAAGAAAAACGATATGCAAACTTCATGAAGTGTTTTTTTTTGCAAAGGTAATTGAAAGTTTGCTTAAAACACAATTAAATTAATATCGTTGTTAGGTAAATCAAACCAGTCTCCGATGGCTCTGTTAGTAAGGATTCCGTGATAGGTATAAATTCCGTTTTTCAGACCTTTATCACAACGAATAGCGCTTTCGATTCCGCCATCTTCAGCAATTTTTAACAAATAGGGAGTGATAATATTACTAATAGAAAGTGAAGCTGTCTTTGAATAACGAGAAGGGATATTAGGAACACAATAATGTAAAATATTATTTTTTATAAAAGTCGGTTTTTCATGAGTAGTAACTTCAGAAGTTTCAAAACAACCGCCGGTATCAATACTTACATCTACAATTACAGCGCCTTTTTTCATATGTTCCACCATAGTTTCAGTAACTACAATAGGGCAGCGTTCTATGCCACGCATGGCTCCAATGGCTACATCACAGCGTCTTAAGGCCTTCATCAAAGCTTTTGGCTGAATAGTAGAAGTAAAAATTCGCTGGCTTAAACTATTTTGCAGTCTTCTTAATTTGGTAATAGAATTATCAAACACTTTTACATTAGCCCCTAAACCAATAGCTGTTTTTGTTGCAAATTCTCCCGCTGTTCCGGCACCCAAAATGACTACTTCTGTAGGAGGAACACCTGTTATGTTACCAAATAAAAGTCCTTTTCCAAAAGTATTGGCAATCATCAGTTCGGCTGCAATTAATATAGATGCTGTACCTGCAATTTCACTCAAAGACTTAACAATAGGATAGGTTTCATCGACGTCTTTAATATATTCAAAAGCAAGTGCAGTTATTTTTTTCTTGCTTAAAGCTTCGAAATATTCTCTTCTCTTCGTTTTTAATTGAATTGCCGAAATGAGAATCGCCTGATTGTTCATCATGTTGATTTCGGCAACAGTAGGTGGTTCAACCTTTAAAATCATAGGACAACCAAAAACTTTTTGAGTATCCTGAGTGACTTCGGCACCTGCCTCAGAATATTCTTTATCGGAATAACTGGCATTTTCTCCTGCACCTGATTCAATCATTACACGATGACCGTGACATACTAAAGAACTCACAGCATCAGGAGTTAAACAAATGCGGCGTTCCTGATAGCTGGTCTCTTTAGGAATACCTATAAATAGTTCCCCTTTTTTTCGGGCTACTTCCAGTTTTTCTTCCTGAGGTAATAACTGTTGTTTTGTAAATGGCGTTATTGATATTGACATCGTTTTTTGTACTATTAAAAAGTAAAATTACGCAAAAAGATTAAAAAAATAAGCTTTATAATTTTATAAAAGGCTGAAAAGGCTCATTTATTAACATAGATGAAAAAACAAACTTATTTTATATTATAAATTAAGAAGTAATTTCGGAATAAGCTTTAAATTTTAAAACACAAATCATTATTAATCAACAGGTAATATTTTTAATTTACAGTTTAATTTAATTTTAAAAGTCTTTTATTGTCAGGAAGCACTTCTATGGTAATTGTTGAATATTTTTCAGGCAGAAGATTAACAATATTTTCGGCCCACTCAATAAAGCACCAATGTCCGGAATACAAATAATCATCTATTCCCATATCTAAAGCTTCTGTTTCTTTTTTTAAACGATAAAAATCAAAATGATAAACAATCTGATTATCTGTAGTTTCATATTCGTTAACTAAAGAAAAAGTTGGACTGCTTGTTGCTCCGGTCACACCCAGAGTTTTACATAGTTGTTTAATAAAAGTAGTTTTTCCGGCTCCCATTTCACCGTTAAAAAGCAATACTTTATTAGGTTTCGCAGCCACAATTAATTCGGCAACATTTTGTATTTCTTCTAATGAAAAAGTGATTTCCATATTTTAGTAATTAGTGAATAGTCATTAGTAATTAGCTATTTGTGAATTATTAAAAAGCTAACTAATCACTATTCACTAGTGACTAATTACTACTTCGGATTAAATATCAAACAGGGAATAATCATTTCTTCCAGAGAAATCCCTCCGTGCTGATAGGTATTTTTATAATAACTCACATAATGATTGTAATTATTGACATATGCCAGAAACAAATCATTTTTTGCAAAAATATAAGAACTACTCATATTTATAGCAGGTAAACCAATTTTTTTTGGGTCTTTTACAGCATATACGTCTTTATTTTCATAAGTAAGACTTCGGCCTGTTTTGTAGCGTAAATTGAGACTGGTATTTTTATCGCCCACAACCTTTGATGGATTTTTTACATTTATGGTTCCGTGATCAGTAGTTAAAATTAATTTGAATCCTAATTTTTGAGCCTGTTGGATAATTTCTAATAAAGGAGAATTTTTGAACCAGCTCAAAGTAAGGGAACGATAAGCTTTATCATCCGGAGCTAGTTCTTTTACAACATCCATTTCAGTTTTAGCATGTGAAAGCATGTCTACAAAATTATAGACAATGGTAACCAGATCGTTTTCTTTCAGTGCCCTGAAATTCTCTACGAGTTTTTTACCCGATGCCATATTGGTAATCTTGAAATAATCTTCTTTAATGTTTAATCCCAAACGCTTTAACTGAGCGGAAAGAAATTCGGCTTCAAATAGATTTTTTCCACCTTCATCAGGATCATTTTTCCACAAATCAGGATGTTTTTTTTCCATATCTGCCGGTAGCAAACCAGAGAAAATAGCATTTCTTGCATATTGCGTAGCGGTAGGCAGAATAGAGTAGTAGGGTACTTCTTTTTCCAGTTTGTAATAATCTGCCACGACACTTTCAAATGCTTTCCATTGATCGTAACGTAAATTATCAATAACTACAAATAAAACAGGTTTCTCTTTTTTCTTTAGTTCAGGAACTACTAATTCTTTAAATAAGGTATGAGACTGAATCGGTTTGTCTGCTTTGGGTAAAAACCATTCTTCATAATTGCGTTCAATAAATTTTCCGAACTGTGAATTGGCTTCCACTTTTTGGGATTCCAGAATTTCAATCATACTCTGATCATTGATATCTTCAAGTTGTAATTCCCAGAATAATAATTTTTTATATAATTCTATCCAGTCTTCAAAACTATTTACCATTCCTAATTCCATTGCTATTTTACGGAATTCTTTCTGATAATCCAGAGTGGTTTTTTGCGAAATCAGTTTTGAATGATCTAAATTCTTTTTCAGACTCAGTAATATCTGATTAGGATTGACCGGCTTAATAAGATAATCAGCAATTTTAGCCCCGATAGCTTCCTCCATGATATATTCTTCTTCACTTTTAGTGATCATAATCATTGGGATAGCACTCTTTTTTTCTTTCATTTCGGATAAAGTTTCTAATCCGCTCATTCCGGGCATATTTTCGTCTAAGAAAACAATATCAAAATTTTCATTTTCAAATATTTCAATAGCATCAAGACCATTATTAGAGGTCGTGACTTCGTAATTTTTTTTCTCTAAAAAAAGAATGTGAGGTTTCAAATATTCAATTTCATCATCCACCCAAAGTATTTTTATCTTGTCCATATATGTTTAAATAATAATCTATTATAATAGTTACTCAACAACGTTTAAAAAAGCTGTTCATTGTGCAAATTACAGATTTTATATAAGCTGAGTTCCTAATATTATGATAAAATTTCTTTCTAAAAGAGGAGAGCTCAATGCTTTATTTTACACGAATAACCTAATACTAATTAAAAAATTAATACAATTTTATAACTATATGCATTATTTTTTCTTAAATTTATAAATAACATAAAATCATCTATTATGACTGTAAATCAAATATTAGGCGTAAAAGGGAATGAAGTTCATTCCATACTTTCTACCATTACAGTTTATGAAGCATTGCGGATTATGGGAGAAAGAAATATTGGTGCTGTTTTAGTTATTGAAGATAATATTTTGAAAGGCATTTTATCAGAGCGGGATTATGCCAGAAAGATTGTTTTGAAAAATAAAACATCAAGAGAAACGTTTGTTCATGAAATTATGGATACTGAAATCATTAGCGTTAAACCCGATGATGATATAAATTATTGTATGGATTTAATTACTAATAAAAGAGTCAGACATCTGCCGGTAGTATCAGAAACGGAAGTGATTGGTATTGTTTCTATTGGTGATGTGGTAAAATCTATTATTGAATTACAACAAAACACCATTCATCATCTTGATTCTTATATTCATGGAACTAAAGCGGAATAGAATATATTATAATTAGAAATTTCATTATGGTAACAATCATTCTATCAGTTTTTCTTTTAGCTGTGGGAATTGCCGGAATTGCAATCAAACTATTAGTTAAAAAAAACGGACGATTCTCAGGTACCTGCAGTAGCAATAATCCTTTAATACAAAGTGAAGAAGGAGAGGTATGCAGTATTTGTGGCGCTAAACCACAGGAAAAGTGCAAATCTTAAGTCTAAGATACTGTTTTGATGCGCTTCATCAAACCGGGAGAAATATAGGTTTTCCATTTTCCTTTTTCATCATATATAAAGAAAACTTCCAAATTTAATTCTTTGTTTTTTTCTACAAAATCAATTGATTTCTGTAAACCCATTACCATAAAAGCAGTTGCATAAGCATCCGCAGTTATGGCATCATTGGCAATGACGGTAGTGCTTAGCAAATTATGTTTAGCCGGATACCCTGTTTTAGGATTTATAATATGTGAAAATTTTTGATTGCCTTCTCTGTAAAATTTCCGGTAATTACCTGAGGTAGCAAGTGCGCGGTTGCCTAAATTAACAATGGCCTGTAGTTTTCTGTCTGATGCATTTTCTTCGTCAGGCTGCTCAATGCCCACTTTCCATTCTTCTTTTATTTTTTTTCCGTTTGATTTTATTTCGCCTCCTAATTCAACTAAATAATGTGTTATTCCTTTTTTTTGAAAAAAATCGGCTAATACATCCACTGAATATCCTTGTGCTATAGCATTAAAATCAATTTTAATTTCCGGTTTTTCTTTTACTATTTTGCTGTGCTGAAGGCTTAGCATTTTATAATTGACCAATGGCAACAGACTATCAAGCTTTCTTTTATTTAAGGTCTTTTTTGTGGCCGGACCAAACCCCCATGCATTTATTAAAGGACCTACGGTAATATCAAAATCACCTTTTGTTTTATCAGACACTTCGACTGCTTTATTAAAAACTGTTCTGAAATAATCATCAATAATTACATCCTTTTCATTATTATTTATCCGCGAAATGATTGAATTTGGAATCCATGCAGACATAGACCTATCAATATCAGCTAATAAAGAATCGATTTGTTTTTTGGAAACGATTTTATCTTTAGAAACATAGCTTATATGGTAACTGGTTCCCTGTGCGTTTCCCTGAAGAAAAAAAATGGCTTCTTTTTTTGCGCAGGCAGCAACGAATATTGCTGTTATGAAAATAATGAATACGTTTTTTATCATATAATTGTTTTAACTTCCAAAATCATCAAAAGCAATATTTTCCTGCGGAACTCCTAAATCGTCCAGCATTTTAAATACTGCAGCATTCATTAGTGGCGGACCGCAAACATAGTATTCGATGTCTTCCGGAGCTTCATGTTCTTTTAAATAATTGTCAAATAATACATTGTGAATAAAACCGGTATATCCTTTCCAATTGTCTTCAGGCAATGGTTCAGAAAGCGCGATATTATATTCAAAATTATCAAAATCTTTTTCAATATTTCTAAAATCTTCGGTATAAAATACTTCTTTTAAAGATCTTCCTCCGTACCAAAAACTCACTTTCCGGTCTTTTTCTTTTAACGTATGAAACAAATGAAATAAATGAGAACGTAAAGGAGCCATTCCGGCTCCTCCGCCTATATAAATCATTTCTCTTTGTGTGTCCTTAATGTGGAAATCACCAAAAGGCCCAGCTATACTAACTTTATCACCCGGTTTTAAAGAAAATACATAAGATGATGAAACTCCGGGATAAACCTTCATAAATCCACCTGCTTTTCTATCAAAAGGGGGAGTAGCTAATCGGATATTAAGCATAATTATATTGCCTTCCGCAGGATGATTAGCCATAGAATAGGCTCTGAAAACAGCTTCCGGATTTTTAACTTTTAAATCCCAAACTTTAAATTTATCATAATCTGATTTAAAACGGTCATCTATCTTATATAAATCATTTTTAAAATCCAGTTCAAATTCAGGAACATCAAGCTGGATATAACTTCCGGGTTCAAAATCTAAAAAATCGCCTTCAGGTAATTTTACTATTAATTCTTTGATATAAGTTGCTACATTGTCATTAGAAACCACTTCGCATTCCCATTTCTTAATTCCCATTACACTTTTAGGAATTACAATTTCCATATCCTGTTTTACTTTTACCTGACAGCCTAATCTCCAGTTGTTTTGTTGCTCTTTTCTGGAAAAATAAGGAGTTTCTGTTGGTAAAATTGCGCCACCGCCGGACAGTACCTGACATTTACATAAACCGCAGGTACCACCACCTCCACAGGCTGATGGTAAAAATATTTTTTTATTGGATAAAGTAGAAAGCAGTGATGAACCCGCTTCTGTTTTTAATTCTTCTTCTTCGTTTATAGTGATATTGACTAATCCGGAAGGAGTCAGCTTGGATTTAGTATACAGAATTATATATACAAGAATAGCATTGAAGAGTAAAAATACAATTACACTACAAATGATTGTTATGCCATCAAAATCTGATATATTCATTTTAATTAGTTTAGATGTTTTATAATGAAATCCCCATAAAACTCATAAAAGCAATTGCCATCAAACCGGTTAAGATAAACGTGATTCCTAAGCCTCTTAAAGGTCCGGGAACATTAGAATACCTCAATTTTTCACGTATTGCAGACAAAGCAACTATCGCTAAAAACCATCCTACACCAGATCCCAGAGCAAAAGCGCTTACTTCTCCTAAGTTGGCATATTCTCTTTCCTGCATGAATAATGCCCCACCGAGAATAGAACAATTTACAGCAATCAGAGGTAAAAATATTCCCAAAGAGGTGTATAATGCCGGTGCAAATTTTTCAACAATCATCTCTACCAATTGTACAATAGAAGCTATTGTTGCAATGAACATGATAAAACTTAAAAAGCTCAGATCTACAGTTGAAAAATCAGCAGACAGCCATTGTAAAGCACCGGCTTTCAAAACATATTTTTCCAAAAGATAACATACAGGAACAGAAACAAACAATACAAAGGTTACTGCAAGCCCCAGTCCTACAGCACTTTTTACTGTTTTAGAAATGGCTAAATAAGAACACATGCCTAAAAAATAAGCAAATATCATGTTCTCGATAAAAATTCCTTTTATAAAAATATTGACGTATTCCATGATGAAATATTTATTTTGATTCTATTAGTTTTTGATTTCGGCTTCTTTGAATCCAAATAAGGATACCCACAATAATAAGTGCCATGGGCGGCATGATAGCCAGACTGTTGTTAAAATACCCAGATTCATAAAAAGAATCAGGTACAACCCGATAGCCTAATAATTCTCCGGATCCAAAAAATTCACGTAACATAGAAACAATAATCAGGATTATACCGTATCCAAAACCGTTTCCGATGCCGTCTAAAAATGAAGCCCAGGGTTTATTAGACATAGCAAAAGCTTCTAGCCTTCCCATAATAATACAATTAGTTATAATCAATCCTACAAAAACCGATAGTTGCTTACTGACATCGAATAAAAAAGCTTTCAGAAACTGGTCTACTAAAATTACCATGGTAGCAACTACTGTTAACTGAACAATAATCCGTATGCGATTGGGAATAATATTTCGAATAAAAGAAATAATAACATTTGAAAACGCACAAACAACAACTACAGCAACAGCCATTACAATTGATGGTTTCATTTTTACTGTAACTGCTAATGCCGAACAAATACCCAATACCTGAACAGTAATAGGATTATTGTCATTCAGCGGATCATATAAAAGACGTTTGTTTTTAGCTGAAAACAAAGGCTCTTTTGATTTTTTCTTTTTGGCAGGAACTGCGATAGTTTCTTTACTCATATCCTGTAGTTTTTAATTTTTAAATGCAACAGTCTGCTGTTTTTTAAAATACGGAATGTAATTTTCCAGGATATTTTCCAGCATATTACTAACTCCGTGACTGGTGATGGTAGCTCCGGAAATTGCATCAACACCGTGTGAATTATCCGTTTTAGCGCCACCTTTAATCACATCAACTGAAACAAATTTGCCTGATTCATCAAAAATTTTTTTTCCTGCAAACTGTTGCTGGAATTTTTTGGTTTCAATTTCTGCACCTAGACCTGGTGTTTCACTTTTATGACTAAAACTAACTCCGTAAACTGTGTTCATATCATTTTCCAGAGAAATATAACCCCATATGGGACCCCATAAGCCTTTTCCTCTGACAGGAATAATATAGAATGATTTTCCGTCTTTATTGCAAATAAAAAGTGGAAACAGTCGTTTATCTTCATTTCCTGTTTTGGATTTATCCAGTTCTTTTTTAATATCAATATCAAATGCTTTTACGTTGTTATTAGTAAGTTCTTCTCCTTTGTTATTCAATACAATTTGCTTTGTGATATATTTATCAAAAGCAGCTTCGGTCTGATCTGATTCAGTTGTGACAGAAATACTGCTAAGTATGTTTTTCATTTTCTCCACTCTGCTGTTCTTTTCCTGATAAGGTGCCAGACTAATGGCAGTTACGGATAGTACTATTGCAACAATAATGACCATAACTGACGAAAAAATAAACGTTGTTTTATTATTATCTTTATCCATTTTGTTTCTGTATTGGCTTTATTCTTTTCAATCTTCTTTTAATATTGGCTTCCACCACATAATGGTCTATCAACGGTGCCATTACATTCATAAACAGGATTGCCAGCATCATTCCTTCAGGATAAGCGGGATTAAATACTCTAAAGAGAATTGCCAGCAATCCTATTAAAAATCCGTAAATATATTTTCCTGTATTGGTCTGAGTGGCGCTAACAGGATCAGTGGCCATAAATACGGCTCCGAAAGCAAAACCTCCCAATACTAAATGATGCAGAGGGCTTATTTGCATCAGCGTATTCAATCCAAATAAATTAAATATTAACGCCATTAAAAATCCTCCTGCAAATACTGAAGTCATAATCCGCCAGCTGCCAATTCCTGTAAATAATAAAATTCCAGCACCAATCAGGCAGGCAAGCGTAGATGTTTCACCAACAGATCCGGGAATAACTCCGATAAAAGAATCGATTATATTCGGAAGTTTATCACCATATCCAGCAGCGGCATCACCTAAGGCAGTTGCACCGGTATAAGCGTCGACAACGGTCTGTCCTTTTTCAGGATCAGTATTAATCCATACTTCATTACCGGACATTTTAGCTGGATATGCAAAAAATAAAAATGCTCTGGTTGTTAATGCCGGATTTAAAATATTCATTCCGGTACCACCAAATACTTCTTTTCCTATAATAACTGCAAAAACTGTTGCAACTCCCAGCATCCATAAAGGAACTTCAACGGGCATGATAAGGGGAATCAGCATTCCTGAAACTAAAAAACCTTCATTAATTTTATGTTTTCTGATTATGGCAAAAATAAACTCGGTAGTCAATCCTGCTCCGTACGAAACTAAAATTAACGGAAGTACTTTGACAGCTCCAAAAATAAAATTATCCATTAAGGAAACATTTGCAATTCCCAGTGCCTGATAATGCTGGTAACCGATATTCCACATTCCGAATAATAAACAGGGAACTAACGATAAAACTACCAATATCATAGTGCGTTTTAAATCAATCGCATCCCGAATGTGTGTTCCTTTACTGTTTGTTGTATGATTAGGAACAAACAAAAAAGTTTCAAACGCATCGAATGCAGGGTAAAATTTTTCCAGTTTTCCCCCTTTTTCAAAATTTGGCTTGAGATTATTTAGTAATTTTCTAAGTGGTTTCAAATCTTATTTTTTTAAATAATTATATTAAATAATTCATTGGTTATAAAATTATTATCAACACTAAAATGAACTGATACATTAATATGAAATAGCGGCAATATTCCTGAAAAAGAATAAATCAGCTGAATTCCTTTCGAACCATATCAAGACCATGGCGAATGATTTCCTGTGATTTAATTTTGGATGTGCAAATCAATTCACAGAGCGCAAAATCTTCTTCTACAACTTCGTAAATTCCCAGCTTTTCCATTAAATCTATATCTTCAATCAGGATAGATTTTAATAATTGTACCGGGTAAATATCCATGGGAAAAACTTTTTCATATTGTCCTGTCATCACAAAAGGGCGTTCTTCGCCGTGCAGATTTGTATTTAAATTGTGTTTTTTATTTGGTGATAACCAGGAAAAGAAAGTGCGTGAAACACTAAATTTATTAAAACCGGGCGCAAGCCAGCCCATAAATTCATAATCGTTTCCTTCTAAAATAACAGAAATTTGTGTATCATAAAAACCTAAAAAACCATCGGCAGGAATTTGGCTTCCTGATAAAACAGAACCACTAATAATTCTGTTATCACCTTTTTTGAGCACGGCATCAGCAAGGATATTTTTTATAGTAGTTCCTACTATTGTTTTGTAATATTGTGTTTTTTCAAGTTGTGTACCGGTGACTGCAATTGTTCTTACGGCATCAAAAATCCCTTTGCTAAACAATTTGCCAATAATTACCACATCCTGCGGATTGATATGCCATACCACTTCACCCTTATTAATGGGATCAATATGGTGAATTTGAACACCAACATTTCCTGCGGGATGCGGACCTGAAATGGTATTAATTTGTACATTTTGAGCTTGAGAAAAAACAGCAGGGGGTGAACTATCCGCTTTAAGATTCAAATGTATTTTGCCTGTTGTTAATTTTTTTAATGCATCTAATCCTGTCTGAAAATCAGTTTCTTTTTCGGAGAATATAAAATCATAATCAGGAGCCAGCGGATTGGTATCAAAACCTGAAATAAAAATAGCTTTAGGACGGTCTTTTGGATTAGCAATAGTTCCGTAAGGACGCTGACGTATAAATGGCCATATACCATTTTTTAAAAGTTTTTCTGTAATCTCTTTTTCAGAAAGCAGATTTGGATCCGACGGTGTACAGGAAAGGTATTTTATATCTTTGTCAGCGAGTATTCTGATTTCTAAAATTACTCGTTTATCCCCGCGGATAATTTCAATAACTTCACCACTTACCGGGGAGCAAAATAAGACATTTTCATCATTTTTATCATAAAATAAAGGAGTTCCAGCTTCTACATTAGCTCCCGCCTTAACTAATAACTTTGGTGTAATACCTACGAAATCTTTTGGTTTAATTGCAAATATACCGGCAACCGGAAGTTCAGTAATGGTTCTGACCGCTTCGCCGACTAATTTGAGATTTAGCCCTTTTTTAATTTTTACATATTCACTCATACATTGGGTAGTTTTTAGTGGATATTATTTTAGATTTTTATGATAATTGATGTATTCTTATAGATAATGAATTTTAGTTTTTGTAAGTGTAAAGTACTAATTTAATGAAATTATGTAGAAAATACAATAATAAAAAAGACTATATAACAAATATTTAAAATGGAATTCTTTAAAATCAAAATGAATCCACTAACTTGGTACAGTATTTTTTATTCTAACTTTTAAAAATGAAACCCCGAATCACCACACTTACTGAGAAAAAGCTTATGGGTTACAGACAAAGCATGAATTATGCATCTTACAATCCGGTTTCTTTATGGCAGCGTTTTATGCCTTTAAAAAAAGAAATTAAAAATACTGTAACTGCGGATTTATATTCGCTTCAGCAATTTCCTGCAGGTTTTTGGCAAAAGTTTAGTCCCGATGCTGAGTTTGAAAAATGGGTCGCAGTCGAAGTCACTGATTTTGATATTATTCCTGAAAACATGGAAACCTTAATAATTCCCGGAGGCTGGTATGCTGTTTTTGATTACCGAGGTGATGGAAGTGATGCTTCCTCTTTTTTTGAATCTATCTTTAGCAATTGGATTCCTGACTCAGCTTATCTAGTGGATGACAGACCTCATTTTGAAATTTTAGGTTCTAAATACAAAAAAGGAGATCCAAATTCAGAAGAAGAAGTTTGGATTCCAATTCGCTTAAAAAACCTTTAAGTTTTATGGTACACGGATGAAACAGATTTTAGCAGATTAGAACAGATTTTTATATTTTAAAAATTCCCTTTATTTGTTGTTAAATTAATTTGTTTTCTCATTAGAATGCTGAATTTAGCATAAAATAATCTTTATAATGAATGAAAAACAATGTTTAAAAGATCTGGCACAACTCTTTTTGAAGTTGGGGATTATAGGTTTTGGTGGTCCTGCAGCTCATATTGCGATGATGCAAAACGAAGTGGTTGTAAAAAGAAAATGGCTTGATGAACAGCATTTTCTCGATTTATTGGGGGCCACCCACTTGATTCCGGGGCCTAACAGTACAGAAATGGCGATTCATATTGGGCATGAAAGAGCAGGAGTGAAGGGTTTAATTATTTCGGGACTTTGCTTTATTCTGCCTGCTGTTTTTCTCACAGCCGTAATTGCATGGCTTTATAAAGAATATGGGCAGTTACCGGAAATTCAGCCTTTCTTATATGGAATCAAACCAGCTATTATTGCCATCATTCTGGGTGCTATTTTTCCTTTGGCTAAAAAATCATTTAAAACTATTCAACTCGGCGTTATTGGTGCTTTAGTTTTGGTACTTTCACTTTTGCATTATAATGAAATTGTCCTGCTTTTTGGAGCAGGTTTTTTGGCTTTGTTTTGGTTTTCTATCAAGAATAAAAATGCGGTTCAAAGTAATGCAAGTCTCTTAATTTACCCGTTTATTGATCAAGGCTCTTTTATAACAGCCAGTAATTTGAATTTATTTTTGATTTTTCTAAAAATAGGAGCTATTCTTTATGGAAGCGGTTATGTTTTATTTGCTTTTCTGGATGCTGAATTAGTGAGCGAAGGTTTACTGACTCGAACACAGCTGATTGATGCGATAGCTGTAGGGCAGTTTACTCCGGGACCTGTTTTTTCCTCAGTAACATTTGTAGGCTATCAGATTAATGGATTTTCAGGTGCATTAGTCTCTACGCTGGCTATATTTTTACCCTCTTTTGTATTTGTAGCCTTACTGAATCCATTGGTTAAAAAATTACGGAATTCTAAATCCTTTTCGGTGTTTTTGGATGCTGTAAATGTCTCTTCTGTAGCAATTATTATATCTATCTGTGTTCAAATGGGGATAGCAACTATTATTGATTGGCGTAGTATTCTAATTGCACTTTTAAGTATTTTTATCGTTTTTAATTATAAAAATATCAATAGTGCTTTCGTTGTTATTGGAGGTGCTTTTGTTGGTTATTTACTCACTTTTATATAAAAACAAAAAATCCATTAAGCACGAAACTTAATGGATTTTTTTTGAATATATAACCTAATTTAATTCCGGGTAAAAGAATTAAGCTTATTGCCATCCACCGCCTAAGGCTTTGTATAATTGGATGATGGCTTTATATTGTTGAAATTTATTATCAACTAAATTTAATTTTGCATTTAATGCATCATTTTTAGAGGTTAATACCTCCAGATAGTTCGCTAATCCGTAAGTAAGTAATTCATCTGAAAAAGCTGCAGCTTTTGTTAACGATTCCACTTGTTTTTCTCTCACACTTATTTTATAAGTTTCGTTTTTATATTGTGCCAGAGCATCTGAAACTTCTTTACCGGCAGTTAAAAGAGACTGTTCAAATTGTAAATATGCTTTTTCCTGATTGGCTTTTGCAATTTCGTATTTAGTTTTGATTTGTCTCTGATTGAATATAGGCTGGGTTATACCCGTTACAATATTTGCAAAAACCGAATTGGCACTCAGCCATTTTTTTATATCAATACTTTGTAAACCTCCGGTTGCAGTTACTTTCAGCGAAGGATAAAAATTGCTTTTGGCAACATTAGTCATTTCAAAATTACTAATCAGATTGTATTCTGCAGCAATTATATCAGGTCTGTTTCTAAGCAAACTTGCTGGTACTCCTAAAGTAATAGCAGGTTCCAGTTTTTGAGATTCAAAACTACTGCGTTCTATTTTAGCCGGAGCTTCAGCTAAAAGTATACTTAAGGTGTTTTCTAATAAAATGCTGTTGTTTTTTAAATCGGCAATAATTAGTTCGGTAGCATATTTTTGAGCTTCAGTTTGTTTTACACCAACTTCAGTAACATTTCCTGATTTTTTCAAAGCATTGATGGTTTCAACACTTTTATTTCTGTTGATTAAGGTTTCTTCGGCTACTTTAATTTGTTCGTCTACCGCTAATAACTGATAATAAGTAGTGGCAATACTTGCAATTAATTGCGTTTTTATAGCCTGATTAGCTGCATTAGTTTGTAAATATGCCGCTTGTGTACCTCGTTTATTACTTCTTATTTTCCCCCAAATATCGGCTTCCCAGCTTAATGTTCCGGTCAATTGATACTGATTCACTGTAGTATTATTTACAATAGCACCAAATTGGCTGTTCTTTGATAATTCCTGATGGGTCCAGTCGGTACCGGCGGATAGTGTAGGGAAGTATCCGGCTTTACCTTGTAACATGGTTGCTTGTGCAGCAGCTAAATTTTGCATAGCAATACGTATATCATAATTGTTTTCTAAACCTTTTTTGATATAGTTTTGCAAAATTGGATCAGTAAAAATCTTATCCCAGGATGCATTTGCTAATGAAACAGAGTCTGTTGAAGCAACTTCTGTGCGGTATAAATCTTCTGTTTTCAGGTCTGGACGTTTATAATCTTTCGCAACAAAACAGGATTGTAATAAAGTTGCCGACAGGACTAATAAAGTGATTTTATATATTTTATTTTTCATTTTTTTATTCTAAAGATTCAACATCTGATTCGGCAATTGGTGCTGGAAGTGGTTTTGTCGACACTTTTTCCTGTAAATGTTGGAAAACAATAAACAAGATAGGAATTACAAATACTCCTAAGACTGTTCCAATTAACATTCCTCCAATAGCTCCTGTACCAATGGCTTTGTTACCTACAGCACCGGCACCTCTGGCTAACATTAAAGGTAGTAATCCTAAAATAAAGGCAAACGAAGTCATTAATATAGGACGTAAACGCGCCACTGCTCCTTGAATAGCAGCCTGAGTAACGCTATGACCTCTTCTTCGGGCATCAGCTGAAAACTCAACTATCAAAATGGCATTTTTGGCTAATAAACCAATAAGCATAATTAAGGTAATTTGAAGGTAAATATTATTACTTACATTAAAGAAGTAAGCAAAAATAAATGCTCCTGCCAAACCAACTGGTAACGATAACAAAACGGCAAATGGTAAAATGTAACTTTCGTATTGGGCTGACAATAAGAAATAAACAAATACTAAACACAATAAGAAAATAAACAAGGTTTGTCCACCAGCACTAATTTCCTCACGAGTCATCCCCGAAAATTCATATCCATATCCAAGAGGTAATTTTTGACTGGCCACTTCTTCAACCGCTTTAATTGCATCTCCTGAACTAAATCCTTCGTTTGGAGCACCTGTAATCTTAACCGATGTGAACAAGTTGAAACGGTCGATAGCCTGAGGACCGAATACTTTTTCCAGTTTTACAAATTGTGAAATAGGAGCCATTTGTCCGGCATTATTTCGAACTAATACATTATTTAAAGATTCCGGATCACTTCTAAATGATGGTTCCGATTGATACATTACACGGTATTGTTTTCCGAATTTGTTAAAATTTGAAGCATAAACTCCGCCAAAGTATCCTTGCATTGTTCCTAATATATCAGTAACAGTCAATCCTGATTTTTTGATGTTAGCTACATTAAGATCAATTCGGTATTGAGGGTAATTTGGTGAAAAAGAAGTAGCAGCATATTTGATTTCCGGACGGCTGTTTAAAGCCGCTAAAAAGTCATTGTTTACAGAGCTTAATTCTTGAATAGTTCCCCCTTTTTGATCTTGCAATTGCATCTCAAAACCATTAGAATAACCAAAACCTGATAATGTAGGACGTGCAAAGAACAATATTTTGGCGTCTTTAACTGTAGTTGCACGTTTAAATAACTCCTGGACAACAGCATTTATTTCCTGATTGGCTTCTTTACGTTCAGCCCATGGTTTTAATTTCAAAATTACCATACCATAGTTACTACCAGAACCACTAATTATACTTCTACCAGAAATACGAAGTATTTCTTTAATTTCTGGCATGTCTTTTATTTTGTTCTCTACTTCTAATAAAACCTCTTCTGTTTTTTTCAACGAAGTTCCTGGTGCTAATTGAATATCTGAAAAGATAGATCCGGTATCTTCACTCGGCACAAAAGCTTTTGGAGTAGTGTTTAATAACAAAGTGAATACACCTGCAAAAACGGCAATTCCTAAGAAAGCCAACCATTTTCGTTTCACTAAAAATTCAACCGATTTTTTGTATTTATTAGTTGTTGTTTCAAATCCCGCATTAAATGCAGTGTAAAAACGTTCTAAAAATCCTTTTTCCTTGTTAGGGTCATGCTCTTTCAAGAAAATTGCACATAAGGCAGGTGATAGGGTAAGGGCGTTAATTGCAGAAAGTACAATAGAAATAGCCAGTGTTAATCCAAATTGTTTATAGAAAACCCCTGCTGATCCACTAATAAATGAAACCGGAATAAATACCGCCGACATAACCAATGTAATGGAAATAATAGCACCACTAATATCTCCCATGGCACTATGTGCTGCTTTTTTAGGATCGTGTTCTCCGGCTTCCATTTTGGCATGCACGGCCTCTACCACCACAATGGCATCATCCACAACAATACCCACGGCTAAGACTAAAGCAAATAAGGTTAATAAGTTGATGGTAAATCCAAATAAACTCAGGAAAAAGAAGGTTCCTAAAATAGCAACTGGAACCGAAATAGCCGGAATAAGTGTTGATCTCCAATCCTGTAAAAAGATAAAAACAACAATAAATACCAGTATAAAAGCCTCTATTAAGGTATGAATAACTTTAGTAATAGATTCGTCAAGGAAATCATTAGCATTAATTAATGAGGTATATTTTACTCCTTTAGGGAAATTTACCTTTGCTTTTTCTAATTCTTTTAAGGAATTCTCAATTACTTCTTGTGCATTAGAACCTGCAGTTTGCGCTATAGCGATACCTACCGATTGATTTCCATTGGTAAGCGTACTACTGGCATAATTTACAGCTCCTAATTCTATTCGGGCAACGTCTTTTAGTTTAAGGACTTCACCATTTGGAGTAGAACGGACAATGATATCTTCAAACTCTTTTGTACTTTGTAAACGGCCTTTATATTTTAAAACATATTGAAAAGACTGGTCGGCACTTTCACCTAATTGTCCTGGTGCAGCTTCAATATTTTGTTCTGCTAACAAAGTAGTAATATCTGAAGGGACTAAGCCATAAGCTCCCATAATATCTGGTTTCAACCAAATACGCATAGAATAGTCTCTTTGACCAAATATAGTTGCATCACCTACACCAGCAACCCTTTTAATTTTAGGTAAAATGTTGATATTGGCATAGTTTTGAAGAAAAGTCATGTCATAATCAGGATTTTCACTGTATAAAGAGAAAATCAAGATATTATCACTCTGTCTTTTGGAGGTGGTAACCCCAGCTTTGGTAACTTCTTGCGGCAATAAAGGTGTGGCACGTGATACACGGTTTTGAACGTTTACCGCAGCCATATCAGGATTTGTACCTAATTTAAAATAAATATTAATCGAAGCAGAACCATCATTATTGGATGTAGAAGTCATATAAGTCATGTCTTCCACACCATTAATTTGTTCTTCCAGAGGAATAACAACTGAATTCATTACTACTTCGGCACTAGCTCCTTGATAATTTGCTGATACCGATACGGTAGGCGGTGCTATTTCGGGATATTGTGAAACGGGAAGCGAAATTAACCCCAATACTCCCAGTATCACGATGATGATAGAAATCACCGTTGACAATACGGGTCTGTCAATAAATTTTGAAAACATACTCTATTATTTATTCGGGTTAGTTAATTGCTTTTTTTTCAGGAGTAATTATAGTTGCATAATCTACTAATTCAGGTTTGATTACAGTTCCTTCAGAAACGATTCCAATTCCTTCAATAAGAATTTTATCATTTGCATTTAATCCTTTGTCTACTACGAAAAATTTTCCGCCAGGTACAGCACGTACTTCAACCGGGATGGCTTTTACTTTGTTTTCTTTATCGGCAATAAGAACAATACGTTTGTCCTGCATTTCTAAAGTTGCATTTTGCGGGATTAAAATAACATCTTTTAAATGTGTTGGGATTTGAACTGTTCCTGTTCCTCCGGAGCGCAACAACTTGTTTGTATTAAGAAAACGTGCTCTTACATTAAACGAACCTGTTTGTGTATTGGCTTGACCACTAAAAGTTTCAATTCTTCCTTTTTGTTCGTATTCCATTCCGTTACTCAATATTAAGTTTACTTGAGGCATTTTAGCAATTTTATCCTGGAATGTTTTTCCCTCTGCATGCATCATGATGTCTAATTGTTGCTTTTCATTCACTGAAAAATAAGCATACACCGTACTAATATCAGAAATGCGGGTTAATGGCTCAGTAGTCTGGCTACTAACATAACTTCCTAATCTTAATGGTAAAGTGCCTACAATTCCGTTTACAGGACTTTTGATAGAGGCATAATTTATTTTTTCCAGGATGCTTTGGTACGTACTTTTAGCGCTTGCTAAATTTGCTTTAGCTGTTTCTAACTGTACATCACTTATGATATTTCTTTCTACTAAAGGTTTTAAACGATTTACTTCTACCTGGGCAGCATCTACTTTTGCTTTAGCAGCACGGGCTTCCTGATTGGCAGTTTGTGTTTCTAATTTAAAAAGCAATTGTCCTTTTTTTACTTCCTGTCCCTCCTGAACGTATATTTTTTCAATATAACCATCCACCTTAGCACGGATATCAATATCAGTAACTCCTTCTAATGTGGCAGGATATTCAGCTAATAAAGAAGTATTAGATTTTGCTACAGCAACAACTTTGTAAGGCATTACAGGAGGAGCTGCTTGTTCTTCTTTTTTTCCGCAAGCAGAAAAAATAAGCAAAACGGTTATAAGTGATAATGAAATTTTTCCCATTTTTTAAGATTTAATTTAATGATTATTGACTATTATTTTTATTAATTATTTCTATTTTTTTGAATTCAGCTATCGTTTTTTTTAGTGATTTTTCAACCTCATACAGGTTTTTTTTGTAGGATTTGATGTTTTCCAGATTAGTTCTCTCTTCCAAACATGAAGCTGTTTTTTCGCGATAGTTGAGTATTTTGTCTGTTAAATAACATTCAGATTCTAATATTTTTAAATAATTGGATAAACGACTACTTAACGGTGCTGACTTAAAGTATTTTTTTCTATCACAAGGAATGGTGAAATAATATATTTTTTCCATTTTGAGTAATAAATTCAAATTAGTTGAAATAGAACTTTTACTTGCTCCGAGTTTTTCTACAATACTTTCAAAAGTTACACCTGATTTGCATCCTTCCACAATTAAAAGACCTATAATTCTTCCTGCCAACGGAGGAATATGGTATAGCGATTCAAAGTGAATACCGAACATCTCAATGAGTTCTTCTTTTTCTTTTTGTATATCGTCCATGGTAATTTTTTTTGCAAAGATACGTTTAGTTCGTAATTTACCGAACCAACTGAACCTTAATTTTTTGTTAATAATTTTAGGATGTTTTTAAGTATAATTTAAAGTTGCTAAAAAAGTTTTGTTGCAATAAAGCCTAAAGAAGTAACATTGATTTTACTTATATTTGCTCTCAAAATTAAAATAGTGACTCAAATCAATAAGCTTAAAATATTTAATGATCCTATTTATGGGTTTATAAGCATTCCTAATGCTTTAATATATGATTTAATCCAACATCCTTATTTTCAGCGATTGAGACGGATTTCTCAGATGGGATTGTCATATTTAGTCTATCCGGGAGCAAACCACACCCGTTTTCATCACGCTTTAGGCTGTATGCATTTAATGCAAAAAGCCGTAGATGTCCTTAGATTTAAAGGGGTTTCTGTTTCAGAAGAAGAAGAAAATGCACTTTATATCGCCATTTTATTGCACGACATCGGTCATGGGCCTTTTTCACATGCAATGGAAAAAAGTATCGTTGAAGATGTACATCACGAAGAAATCTCACTATTGTTTATGCGTCAGCTGAATATAGAATTTAAAGGACAATTGAGCTTAGCAATCAAAATATTCGAAGGAGATTATCACAGGAAATTTATGCTGCAATTAATTTCAAGTCAATTAGATATGGACCGGATGGATTATCTGAAACGCGATAGCTTTTATTCGGGTGTAGCCGAAGGAAATGTGAATTCGGAGCGCTTGATTCAGATGATGAATGTGCAGGATGATTTTCTGGTTATTGAAGAAAAAGGAATTTACTCCGTTGAAAAGTTTTTAATGTCGCGACGGTTAATGTATTGGCAGGCTTACTTGCACAAAACCAGTCTGGTAGGCGAACTTATTCTTACTAAGATTCTTAAACGTGCTAAGGAACTTACTTTAAAAGGCGTTCTTTTACCTTGTAGCGAACCTTTACAGTTTTTTATGCAAAACAAAGTAGGACTGGAATTATTCGATACCGAAACTTTAGACTTGTTTTCCCAACTGGATGATTTTGATATTATTAGTGCTTTAAAAGCCTGGCAAAAAAATGATGATTTTATTTTGTCTTCTTTGAGCAAAATGATTATCAACAGAGATTTATTAAAAATAAAATTAACCAGTGACAAAATAGCCATTGAGGATTTAAATCCGCTTAAAGAGCGTTTTGCATTAGAGAACAACATAAGTATAGCGGATACTAATTATTTTATTTTTAAAGGGAAGATTAAAAATCAGGCTTATGACAAAGAAGCTGAACCCATACGTATTTTAAAAAAAGACCGTACTGTGGAAGATGTAATAGAATCCTCCGATCAGTTGAATTTAAAGTCTTTATCAAAATCGGTGACTAAATATTACATTTGTTTCCCAAAACAACTAATATAAATCCACATTTAAAATCTATTTTTTTATATTTTTGTCGGAATGAAATTTACAGCAGAACAAATAGCGGGCGTTTTAGAGGGCGAAGTTGTTGGGAATCCCCAGGCTGAAGTACATGAGCTGTCTAAAATTGAGGAAGGAAAAGTTGGTTCTTTAACTTTTTTATCTAACCCCAAATACAACAATTATATTTACACTACCGAGGCGACAATAACGATTGTTAACAGAAATTTTATACCTGAGTCAGATTTAAAAACCACTTTAATTAAGGTTGATGATGCCTATATGGCTTTTTCTAAATTATTAGAATTTTATGATCAGGCAAGAAAAGACAGTAAACAAGGAATTGAAGCGCATACCGTAATTTCAGAAAACGCTAGATATGGTAAAAACTTTTATTTAGGCAGTTTTAGTTATTTAGGAACGAATGTAACAATAGGTGACAATGTAAAAATTTATCCTAATTGTTTTATAGGAGATAATGTTGCTATTCGTGATAATGTCACTATTTTTGCAGGCGCGAAGATTTATTCAGAAACGGTAATTGGTAATAATTGCACCATTCATGCAGGGACAGTTATAGGTTCGGATGGTTTTGGTTTTGCGCCCAATCCGGACGGTAGTTATACGAAAATTCCTCAAATTGGAAATGTTATAATTGAAGATAATGTTGAAGTTGGCTCCTGTACTACCATTGACAGAGCCACATTAGGATCAACAATTATCAGAAAAGGAGTAAAGCTAGACAATCAGATTCAGATTGCGCACAATGTTGAAATAGGAGAAAATACAGTGATTGCTGCACAAACAGGAATTGCAGGTTCTACTAAAATAGGTAAAAACGGAATGATTGGCGGTCAGGTAGGAATATCAGGGCATTTGACAATTGGAAATAATGTTCGGATTCAGGCTCAGTCAGGTGTCGCCAGGAATATAAAAGATGATGAAGTTTTGCAGGGAAGCCCTACATTTGGCTACAATGATTTTAGTAAATCGTACGTTCATTTTAAAAACTTACCTAAGATTATTGCAGAGATTGACGAATTAAAAAAACAAATATTAAACCAAAAAAATGCAAACAATGGTTAAACAGAAAACCATCCAAACAGAGATTTCATTAACGGGAGTGGGCTTACATACTGGTAAAGAAGTTAAAATGACTTTCAAACCTGCTCCGGTAAATAATGGTTTTACTTTTGTCAGGGTAGATCTTGAAGGACATCCTATTATTGAAGCCGATGCTAATTATGTTGTTAATACACAACGCGGAACTAATTTAGAGAAATTAGGAGTTAAAATCCAGACACCAGAGCACGTTCTGGCAGCTTTAGTGGGCTGTGATTTAGATAATGTTATTATCGAATTAAATGCTTCTGAACTTCCTATTATGGATGGTTCTTCAAAATATTTTGTTGAAGCTTTAGAAAAAGCAGGTGTTGAAGAACAAACTGCAAACCGTAATGTTTATGTAGTAAAAGAGGTTATTTCTTTTACTGATGAAGCCAGCGGAAGTGAAATTCTCGTAATGCCTAGTGACCATTATACTGTAACCACAATGGTTGATTTTGGTACTAAAATTTTAGGTACACAAAATGCAACTCTTAAAAATATTGGCGATTTTAAAACCGAAATTGCTTCCTCAAGAACGTTTAGTTTCTTACATGAGTTAGAATCTCTTTTGGACAATGGCTTGATTAAAGGAGGTGATTTAAATAATGCTATTGTGTATGTAGATAAAGAAATATCTGCTGCTACAATGGAGAATTTAAAAATAGCTTTTGGTAAAGAAACCATTAATGTGAAACCTAATGGAATTCTTGATAATTTAACTTTGCATTACCCAAATGAGGCTGCAAGACACAAATTATTAGATGTAATTGGTGATTTAGCTTTAATTGGAACAAAAATTCAGGGAAAAATTATAGCTAATAAACCAGGTCATTTTGTGAACACACAGTTTGCTAAAAAAATGGCAAAAATGATTAAAATCGAGCAACGTAACTACGTTCCTGTATATGATTTAAATCAGGAGCCATTAATGGATATCCATAAAATCATGGCTATGCTGCCACACAGACCACCATTTTTATTGATCGACAGAATTATCGAAATGTCGGATAGTCATGTAGTGGGAATGAAAAATGTCACAATGAATGAGAATTTCTTTGTAGGGCATTTTCCTGATGCACCGGTTATGCCAGGAGTTCTAATTGTAGAAGCTATGGCTCAAACAGGAGGAATTCTTGTTTTAAGTACTGTTCCGGATCCTGAAAATTATTTGACGTATTTCATGAAAATTGATAACGTTAAGTTCAAACACAAAGTATTGCCCGGAGATACATTAATATTTAAATGTGATTTAATCACTCCTATCAGAAGAGGGATTTGTCACATGCAGGCTAACGCTTACGCAAATGGAAAATTAGTTGCTGAAGCTGAACTGATGGCTCAGATTGCAAAAAAACAACAATAAACACAATAGTTTCCTTTCCTGTTACTATTAAAAACTTTTCATAGTAATTAAGGTAATTAATTATAAAAAACAACAAACAGATGAATCAACCATTAGCATATGTTCATCCTGGCGCAAAAATCGCCAAAAATGTAGTTATCGAACCCTTTACAACCATTCACAACAATGTGGTCATTGGGGATGGTACCTGGATAGGTTCTAATGTAACCATTATGGAAGGAGCAAGAATTGGTAAAAACTGTAATATTTTTCCAGGAGCGGTAATCTCTGCGATTCCTCAGGATTTAAAATTTGGTGGTGAAGACTCATTGGCTATCATTGGTGATAATTGTACCATCAGAGAGTGTGTTACTATCAACAGAGGTACAAATGCTTCCGGACAGACTGTTATAGGAAACAATTGTTTAATTATGGCAGCTGCTCATATTGCTCATGACTGTGTAGTAGGAGATAATGCTATTATTGTAAATGGAGTTCTTTTAGGAGGACACGTAATTGTGGGTAAATATGCTGTATTAGGTGGTTTAGCCGCAGTTCACCAGTTTATTAATATTGGAGATCATGCCATGGTTTCCGGAGGATCATTAATTCGTAAAGATGTTCCCCCTTATACAAAAGCGGCCAAAGAGCCACTATCTTATGTAGGTATTAATTCTGTGGGATTAAGAAGAAGAGGTTTTGCAACCGAAAAAATCAGAGAAATTCAGGATATTTACAGAATTTTATATCAAAAAAATTATAATACCACTCAGGCAGTTGGAATAATTGAAGCTGAAATGGAAGCTACTCCGGAAAGAGATGAAATTATCGATTTTATTAGAAATTCATCTCGCGGTATTATGAAAGGTTATTCTGGAAATTACTAAAAGAGAATAGAAAAAAGAAGAAAAAGAAAAGACCAAAAAAAAATATTTTGTCTTTTAAATAATAAATTAAGATTTTAGAACTAATCTAAAATCTACAATCTTAAATCATATATAAAATGGCATCTACATCAGATATTAGAAACGGGCTTTGTATTAAATACAACCACGATATTTATAAAATTATCGAATTTTTACATGTTAAACCAGGTAAAGGACCTGCTTTTGTACGAACAAAATTAAAGAGTTTAACCACCGGAAAAGTCTTGGATAACACTTTTTCAGCAGGACATAAAATTGATGATGTTCGTGTAGAAACGCATACATATCAGTATTTGTATGCTGAAGGAGATCAGTTTCATTTCATGAATAATGAATCTTTCGAGCAAATTACTTTGAATAAAAGTATTCTTGATAATCCGGATTTATTAAAAGAAGGAACAAATGTTATGGTGCAAATTAATACCGAAACAGATTTGCCTTTATCAGTAGATATGCCGGCTTCAATTATTCTTGAAGTAACTTATGCTGAACCCGGAGTAAAAGGAAATACAGCTACAAATGCTACAAAATCTGCGACTGTTGAAACTGGTGCTACTGTGAATGTTCCTTTATTTATTAACGAAGGAGATAAAATTAAAATTGATACAGCCTCAGGTTCTTATATGGAGCGTGTAAAAGAGTAGTCTGTTAAAGATTAAAATACAAATTCATTTTAAGCTTTAAGTTGGCAATAGCATTTTTCAATCTTTACATAATTTATGAAATTTACAAGATCATATTCTTTAATAGAAATAGCAGGTTTACTTAATTGTGAATTTGTGGGTGATGAAAACTTTGAAGTTTTGGGCATGAATGAAATTCATGTGGTAGAGCAGGGGGATATTGTTTTTGTAGATCATCCTAAATATTATGACAAAGCTTTAAATTCTGCTGCAACTATTGTTTTAATTAATAAAAAAGTAGCTTGCCCGGAAGGAAAAGCACTTCTTATTTCAGATGATCCGTTTAGGGATTTCAATAAGCTAACCAATCATTTCAGACCTTTCCGGTCTTCGGGAGCTGCAATTTCTCCAACAGCAATCATTGGTGAAGGAACGGTTATTCAGCCTAATTCTTTTATAGGAAATAATGTTGTTATCGGGAAAAATTGTTTGATTCATTCGAATGTTTCTATTTACGATAATACCGTTATCGGTGATAATGTCATTATTCATGCAGGAACCATTCTTGGTGCTGATGCTTTTTATTATAAAAAACGTCCGGAAGGTTTTGATCAGTTGCTTTCAGGTGGTCGTGTTGTTATTAAAGACAATGTTGGTATTGGTGCACTTTGTACTATTGATAAAGGAGTTACCGGTGATACCACTATTGGCGAAGGTACTAAAATAGACAATCAGGTGCATGTAGGGCATGATACTGTTATTGGAAAAAAATGTTTGATTGCATCACAAACAGGAATTGCAGGTTGTGTAATTATCGAAGATGAAGTAACACTTTGGGGACAGGTAGGAATAACTAGTAGTGTTACTATTGGTGAAAAAACAGTCTTATTGGCTCAGGCCGGAGTAACTAAATCTTTAGCGGGCAATAAAGTTTATAATGGAAATCCTGCGCAAGAGTCAAGAGCATTTTTGAAACAAATGGCTAATATTAAGAAGATTCCTGAAATTCTGGATGAAATCGAATCTATAAAAAAAGAAAAAATTAATTATTGAATTTGTTTAAAAAAGGAATATTTTGTGTCGGAGTTAACAAAAGAATGTAATTACTAACTTTTTTTTGATAATAAAAAAGCCTGAAATAATTTCGAAAACCCTATTTTTGCATCACAAATTTAAAAATCATATAAAATATATATCATGAGTGTTTTAGTTAACAAAGATTCTAAAATAATTGTTCAAGGATTTACAGGAAGTGAAGGTACTTTTCACGCTTCTCAAATGATTGAATACGGGACAAACGTTGTAGGTGGTGTAACTCCGGGAAAAGGTGGTTCAACTCACTTAGATCTTCCTGTTTTTAATACTGTTAAAGATGCTGTTGAGCAAGCAGGTGCAGATACTTCTATCATTTTTGTACCGCCAGCTTTTGCTGCTGATGCAATTATGGAAGCTGCTGATGCAGGAATTAAAGTAATTATTGCAATTACAGAAGGAATTCCTGTTGCAGATATGATTAATGCTAACAACTACGTTAAAGAAAGAAATGCCAGATTAATTGGTCCTAACTGTCCGGGTGTAATCACTCCGGGTGAAGCTAAAGTTGGTATTATGCCAGGTTTTGTATTCAAAAAAGGAACTATCGGTATTGTGTCTAAATCAGGAACTTTAACTTATGAAGCTGCTGATCAGGTTGTAAAACAAGGATTAGGAATCACTACTGCAATTGGTATTGGTGGAGACCCAATCATAGGAACAACTACTAAAGAGGCAGTTGAATTATTAATGAATGACCCTGAAACGGAAGCAATCATTATGATTGGGGAAATTGGTGGACAATTAGAAGCTGATGCTGCTAAATGGATTAAAGCTGATGGTAACCGTAAGCCTGTAATTGGTTTCATCGCCGGAGAAACTGCTCCTGCTGGTAGAACTATGGGACATGCCGGTGCTATTGTTGGAGGTTCTGACGATACTGCTGCTGCAAAAAAACAAATCATGAGAGACAACGGAATTCACGTTGTTGATTCACCAGCTGAAATTGGTAAAAAAGTAAAAGAAGTTTTAGGTTAATCTCTAAAACTGAATTTTAAATAAATTAAGCCTCACATTTGTGGGGCTTTTTTAGTATAAAACAGAATTAAAGAAATACATTTGCACGCAATTAAAATCAGGCGTACTGATTTAGTATAAAATAATTAAAAAATTAATAATTGGTTTCCCAATGACTGGCATTCTGATCAGTCCTTTTTTTAGAAATCAATTCAAAAGAAAATAGTATGTATAAGGAATTAGAAGGTTTCAAAGTAAAAAATCAGTTTTCATTAACAATCGAAGATAGCCTGGAAGAAGTATGTAATGCTACTGAAGGCTCCGGAGTATTTTTAGTTTTTGATGTAGCTGAAGAAAAAGAATTAATCATGGTAGGTTCTACAGGAACCGTACAAAATGATGGCTCTTTGAAAACCAAAAATGGTGGATTGTATGACAAAATTGTAAACGGTCATCAATTTGCTAAAACAGGAAGAAAATATTCCTGGCCTGCACAAATGAAAAAAGAAGATATCAGCCGCTTAGAAGTGGTTTGGTACGAAACCTATAACGAAGATGAAAAAGTAATTCCTACTTTTGTTGAAGCACAGGTTTTACAAAACTTTTTAAGTGAAAATGCAAAGTTGCCTAGATGGAATGTTGCTTTCTAGTTCATTTTCAACACAATAAAACAGTGTTTTTAAAAGCCTTGCTTCGGTAAGGTTTTTTTTATAGCATAAATTTTATAAAACAGCTAAATCGTTTATATTTGTAACTCAATTTAGAAATAAACTTATTATCACAATATGAAATTACTTGAAGGAAAGGTAGCCATTATTACAGGCGCAAGTCGCGGAATTGGTAGAGGAATTGCAGAAGTTTTTGCAAAAAATGGTGCCGATGTGGCTTTTACTTACAGCTCATCTGCTGAATCAGCTTTAGCCTTAGAAAATGAATTAAATGCTTTAGGTATTAAAGCTAAGGGTTATAAATCAAATGCAGCTGATTTTGAAGAAGCGCAAACTTTAGTAGATACGGTTTTAGCTGATTTTGGTACAGTAGATATTTTAATCAACAATGCCGGAATCACTAAAGACAATTTGTTAATGCGTATGTCAGAGGCTGATTTTGATCAGGTAATTGATGTGAATTTGAAATCGGTTTTTAATATGACTAAAGCCATTCAAAAAACATTCTTGAAAAAACGTGCCGGTTCCATTATCAATATTAGTTCAGTAGTAGGGGTTTCCGGAAATGCAGGACAAACTAACTATGCTGCTTCAAAAGCTGGTGCTATTGGATTTACAAAATCGGTAGCTTTAGAGCTAGGTTCCCGTAATATTCGTTGCAATGCTATTGCACCAGGATTTATTGAAACTGAAATGACAGCTAAATTAAGCGAAGATGTCGTAAAAGGATGGAGAGAAGGAATTCCGTTGAAACGTGGAGGAACTACTGAAGACGTTGCAAATGCTTGTTTGTTCTTAGCTTCAGACATGAGTGCTTATGTTACAGGACAAGTATTAAATGTTTGCGGAGGAATGCTAACATAAATCATATTCAAAGATTTAATGATTTAAGAATTTAAAGATTTTTTATATTCGTAAATGTTTAAAATTTTTAAATTATTTAATTTTTCAATCTTTAAATTAATAAAAATAAATGACAACAAACACCATTCTACTTATTATTCTTTCTGTAATAGTAGCTGCTGGTTTGTCATACTTTCAATATTATTATAAAGCCAGGAGTAAATCTAAAATTAATTTACTCTTGGCTTTTTTACGTTTTTCAGCCATTTTTGGGCTGCTGTTATTGTTGATAAATCCAATCATTACAAGCAATACTACGGTAGTCGAAAAACCAACTTTGGCGCTTGTTGTTGATAATTCCAGTTCTGTTGCTTATTTAAAATCGGATAAGCTGGCAACTGAATTGTATTTAAAAATTGCGACTAATGCAGCTTTAAAGGAAAAATACACTGTTCAATCGTTTCAGTTCGATTCGGATTTTTTGCCTTTTCAACAATTGGATTTTAAAGGAACGCAAACACATGTAGATGCTGTAGCCAAAGATTTAAAAGCAATTAATAAAAACAGTACATTTCCAACGGTTTTAATTAGCGATGGGAACCAAACGTCAGGAAATGATTATGTGTATAGTTTTGATACTTCTAATAAAGTTTTTCCCATTATTTTAGGAGATACGACTCAGGTTTTAGATTTGAAAATCAACCAACTGAATGTCAATAAATATGCTTTTCTAAAAAATCAATTTCCGGTTGAAGTTTTTTTGCAATATTCGGGAACAAAAAGTATAACTGCTGATTTTAAAATTTCGCAAGGAAATTCGGTTTTAAGCAAACAAAAAGTAAGTTTCTCTCCAACTAAAAATACGGCGGTTGTTAATGTGCTTTTAACAGCCAATAAAATAGGGTCGCAGTTGTATAAAGCAACTTTGATTTCGACTGAAAAAGAAAAAAACAGCTACAACAATACTAAGAATTTTGCCGTTGAAGTTTTAGATCAAAAATCTACTGTGGCTATTGTTTCTGCCATAAATCATCCGGATATTGCTGCATTAAAAAGAGCAATTGAATCTAATGCACAACGTAAAGTGGTTGTTGTTAACCCAAAACAAATCAATCAATTAACGGATTATAATGTTTTGGTTTTGTATCAGCCTACAGCGGAGTTTAAAGCTGTTTTTGATTCGAATAAATTAGATAAAATCAATACTTTTATCATTACAGGAACGCATACTGATTTTAATTTTTTAAACCAGCAGCAAAGCAATTTAGAGTTTAAAATGACTACCCAAAAAGAAGATTATTTGGCTGCATTTAATTCGCAATTCAATCTCTTTGCTATTGATGATATTGGTTTTGAAAATTTCCCACCATTGCAAAATCCTTATGGAAAAATCAATGTAAAAGGGAATACATCGGTGTTACTTTCTTCTAAAATTAGAAATATCGATACTCAAGCTCCGTTGCTAGCATTTAGCGAAAATCAAGGAACTCGTGCTGCATATTTATTGGGAGAAAACAGTTGGAAATGGCGTTTAGAAAGTCATAATCAAAATGATTCTTTTGAGAAGTATGATATTTTTATAGATAAAATTATTCAATTTTTAGCTTCTAATAATGCTAAGAAATCATTAGTAGTTAATCATGAAAGTTTTTACAACTCAGGAGAAGCTATCGAAATTACAGCTCAATATTTTAATAAAAACTACGAGTTTGACGAAAAGGCTCATCTGACCATTACACTTGTCAATGCGAAAATCAAAGCCTCAAAAAGTTATGATTTATTGAAAGGTAATAATGCTTACAAAGTAAATCTTGACGGTTTATCGGCTGGGAGTTATAATTTTAGGATAAAAGAATTGAATTCAAAAGCAAGTTATTCTAGTCATTTTGAAATATTAGATTTTGATATCGAAAAGCAATTTGTAAATCCAGATGTTGTTCGATTAAAACAATTAGCTAGTTTAACACAGGGAAAAGTCTATTTTCCTAATCAAGTTGATAGTTTAATTCAGTCGCTATTAGAAGATGAAAATTATAAAACTATCGAAAAAACAAACAGTAGCCGTTCGCCTTTAGTGGATTGGAAGTGGTTACTGGTCTTAATTTGCAGCTTTTTTGCAATTGAATGGTTTGTTAGAAAATACCATGGTTTACTATAAATTTAATAGAAGTATTAGCTCTTGAAAAAACAAACAAAACTTTTTCCTGAAAACGGAATTTTTAATTTAGAAAAACACAGCAGAACACAGCAAATTATCTTTGTATGCTTGTTATTAATATGTTTGACAGGCTATATAACACCGCCCATTGCTTTGTTGTTAGGATTGCTTGTGGCTAATATTTCCGGGCATCCTTGGTTGCATTTGAATCATAAAATTATTCACGTTTTATTGCAGGTTTCGGTTGTAGGATTGGGTTTTGGAATGAATGTTACTAATGCTTTATTGTCCAGTAAACAAGGATTTATGTTAACTGTGGCTACTTTGTTTAGTACCATTTTAATTGGAGTGTTTTTAGGAAAATGGTTCAAAACAGATAAAAAAATTACTCACTTGATTTCTTGCGGAACTGCTATTTGCGGTGGAAGTGCCATTGCAGCTATTACGCCGGTAATTCAATCAGATGAAAAACAAACCTCAATTGCTTTAGGAGTTATTTTTATTCTGAATTCTATAGCCTTGTTTTTGTTTCCGGCTATTGGACATTATTTAAATCTTTCTCAGGAACATTTTGGATTGTGGTGTGCTTTATCCATTCACGATACGAGTTCGGTGGTAGGAGCGGCTAATAAATACGGTGCTGTGGCTTTACAAATAGCTACTACGGTAAAATTAGCTCGCGCTTTATGGATTATTCCAATTGTATTGCTTACCAGTGTATTGTTTAAAAATAAAGCCAGTAAGATAAAAATCCCTTATTTTATTGGATTTTTCATACTGGCTATGATTGTAAATACTTATGTTCCGCAAATGGCAATTGTAAGTCCGTATATCGTTGCTGTTGCAAAAGTGGGACTTACGGTAACCTTATTTTTTATTGGTTCCGGATTGAGTAGTTCTGTTTTACTAGCGGTTGGAATCAAACCTTTGATACAAGGAATCTTATTATGGGGCTTTATCGCAACTTTATCTTTACTGGCTATTTTGTATTTTAATTAGAAAACACAAAATTATACGTCCAAAATAATGAATCAGGTAACTCACATGGTTTTTAATATTTTCTAAACATTTAGTTAAATTAAAAATTTGTTTGTAATGTTTTTATCTCTTATATTTGCGCAACAAAATACGAATACAAAATTATAATGTTATCAAATCAATTGCATCATCATCATTCACATTATTGCTCTCAGGCGATGTGTTAATGGTATGTGTGTAAGTCATCATATTAATAAACCCGTTTGAGTACATCAAACGGGTTTTTCATTGTGTGTTAAGTCCTTTGTACTCAAACACATTCAATAAAACATAAAAAAACAAAACAATGAGTACGTTAAAAATTGCAATTCAAAAATCAGGAAGATTAAACGAAGACAGTATCCAAATTCTTAAAGATGCGGGGATTTCTATCAACAATGGTATTGATCAGTTAAAAGCTGAAGCTTCTAATTTTCCGTTAGAAGTTTTGTATTTAAGAAACTCCGATATTCCTCAATATTTGATTGATGGAGTAGTAGATATCGCTATAGTTGGGGATAATTTATTGGTTGAAAAAGGAAAAAACATTGAAGTTATTCAAAAATTAGGTTTTTCTAAATGTAAGGTTTCAATCGCTGTACCTAAAACATTTGAATACAATTCTATCCAGGATTTAGAAGGTTTGCGTGTAGCGACTTCGTATCCAAATACGGTAATTGATTTCTGTAAGTCAAAAGGAGTAACAGTTGATATTCACCAAATTTCTGGTTCGGTAGAAATTGCGCCAAACATTGGTCTGGCCGATGCAATTGTAGATATTGTTTCCAGCGGAAGTACTTTGTTTAAAAATAATTTGAAAGAAGTAGAAGTAATTTTTAAAAGCGAAGCGGTTTTAGCGGTTTCTCCAAAAGTTTCTGCTGATTCTCAAAAAATCATTGATACTTTAAAATTCCGAATCGAATCGGTATTAAGAGCGCGTAAATCAAAATATATTTTGATGAATGTTCCAAACGATAAAATTGAAGCGGTAAGCAGTATTCTTCCCGTTTTAAAAAGTGCCACAGTAATGCCTTTGGCTCAGGAAGGATGGAGTAGTGTGCACACTGTGATTGACAAAGATACTTTCTGGGAAGTAATTGACCAATTGAAAGCAGCCGGTGCCGAAGGAATTTTGGTTTGCCCAATTGAGAAAATGGTACTTTAATTAAGTTGTAAGGTTGAAGTATTAAGTGAGAAATTAATTTTTAAATCTTTCAATTTTTCAATCATTTAATTAAAAAAATAATGAACAAAATATACAATCCAACACCTGATACTTGGACTTCTATTTTAGAAAGACCAACCAAAACGGTAAATGATATTGAAGGAACAGTAAAAGAAATATTTGCTGCCGTTCAAAAAGAGGGAGATGTGGCTGTAGCCAAATATACGATGCAATTTGATGGCGTTTCTTTTGAAAATATCGAAGTAACAACTGCAGAAATTGAAACAGCTGTAGCAAGTTTATCAAACGATTTAAAAGAAGCGATTGCTTTGGCGAAAGCCAATGTGGAGACTTTTCATAAAGCGCAAAAAACAACCCGAGTTTCAGTAGAAACAGCTCCGGGAGTACAATGCTGGCAGGAAAAAAGACCAATTCAAAAAGTAGGTTTATACATTCCCGGCGGAACTGCTCCTTTATTTTCTACGGTATTAATGCTAGCTGTTCCTGCTAAAATTGCAGGTTGTAGCGAAATTGTTTTGTGCTCACCTCCGGATAAAAACGGAAATATCAATCCTGCTATTTTGTATGCTGCCAATTTGTGCGGTGTGACTAAAATCATCAAAGTAGGTGGGATTCAAGCGATTGCCGGAATGACTTTTGGAACACAAGCAATTCCTAAAGTGTATAAAATTTTTGGGCCTGGAAACCAATATGTAACGGTAGCGAAACAATTGGCAACCCAATTTGGTGTCGCTATTGATATGCCTGCCGGACCATCTGAATTGTTAGTTGTAGCCGATGATACTGCGGTTCCTGCTTTTGTAGCTTCGGATTTGTTAAGTCAGGCGGAACATGGAACGGACAGTCAGGTAATTTTAGTTTCGACTTCCAAAGCGATGATGGATGCTGTTGAAAACGAAATCCAATCCCAATTAGAAGTGTTGCCAAGAAAAAACATTGCCGAAAAAGCCATTGCGAATTCTAAATTGATTTTTGTCGAAAACGATGCTATTGCATTGGATTTAATCAATGAATATGGTCCGGAGCACTTTATTGTTTGCACGGCCACTAACGATTTGTATGTTGATGGAATCCAGAATGCTGGTTCGGTTTTTATAGGCAATTATACACCAGAAAGCGCCGGAGATTATGCTTCAGGAACCAATCATACGTTACCAACGAATGGTTATGCTAAAAATTACAGCGGTGTAAATCTGGATAGCTTTATGAAATCAATGACCTTCCAGAAAATTTCTGAAACAGGAATTCAAAACATTGGAAGCGCCATAGAAATCATGGCAGAAGCCGAAGGTTTACAGGCGCATAAGAATGCGGTAACGTTGAGATTGAAAAGTTTAGAATAAGAAGCAAGAGACAAGAAGCGAGAAGAAAGAGAAGAAAAATATAGATTTCGTTTAGAAGTCTTTGTTCTTGCTTCTTTCCTCTTTTCTCTAAAAATGAAAAAAAAATGAAAAAAAAATGAAAAATTTCGATATAAATAATTTAGTTCGTGCGAATGTGAAGGTGTTGAAGCCTTATTCATCTGCGCGTGATGAGTTTGAAGATTTTGATACAGCCAATATGGTTTTCTTGGATGCCAATGAAAATCCTTATCAAAACGGGGTCAATCGTTATCCTGATCCACAGCAAAACAGTGTAAAAGCAGTTTTGGCAAAAAACAAAGGTTTGAATACCAACCAAATTTTACTAGGAAACGGAAGCGATGAAGTACTGGATTTGTTGTTTAGAGCTTTTTGTGAGCCTAAAGAAGACAATGTCATTTCTTTGCCACCTACTTATGGAATGTATGGGGTGCTGGCAAACATCAACAATGTAGAGCACAAAGAAATTGTTCTTTCTGAAAGTTTCCAACCGAGAGTAGAAGCTATTCTAGAAGCGGTTACTCCAAATACAAAAATCATCTTTTTGTGTTCACCAAATAACCCAACAGGAAATTCGTTTACCGAAGAAAGTGTAACAACATTATTAGAAAAATTCAATGGTTTTGTCGTAATTGACGAAGCTTATATTGACTTTTCAGATAAGGCAAGCTGGTTAGCAAAATTAGACCTATATCCTAATTTAATCATTACACAAACGCTTTCTAAAGCTTATGGATTAGCAGGAATTCGTTTGGGAATTTGTTATGGTGCTGCTGAAGTGATAGCAGTTTTAAACAAAATTAAACCTCCGTACAACGTAAACGAATTAACGCAACAAAGAGCTTTAGAAAGATTAAAAAATCAAAATAAAATTAATAATGAAATCACTTCAATTATAGCTCAAAGAGAATCTTTACTTAAAGTTTTGAATGAAGTTTCTTTTGTAGAGAAAATTTACCCTTCTGAAGCTAATTTTATTTTAGCAAAAGTAGATGATGCTAACAAACGTTATGATGAATTGATTGGGAAAGGAATTGTGATTCGTAACAGAACAACGCAACCACTTTGTGAAAACTGCTTACGTTTTACTATTGGAACAGAAAGTGAAAATTCAGTTTTAATAAATGCTTTAAAAGAATTGAAATAATAAAGACCACGGAGGAAACAGGTTTTAAATCTGTGAAATTTGTGTTTAAAATATAAAAAATGAAAAAAGTACTTTTTATAGATCGTGATGGAACGATTGTTTTAGAACCGGAAGGATACCAATTAGACAGTTTGGAAAAATTAGAGTTTTATCCAAAAGCTTTTCAATATTTGGCTAAAATTGCTGCCGAATTGGATTATGAATTGGCAATGGTAACAAATCAGGATGGTTTGGGAACTGCTAGTTTTCCGGAAGATACTTTTTGGCCTACACAGGATTTTATCCTGAAGGCGTTTCAAAACGAAGGGGTGTTATTTGATGATATTTTTATCGATCGTTCTTTTCCGGAAGACAATGCGCCAACTCGTAAACCTAGAACAGGAATGTTGACAAAATACATTGACAACCCAAATTATGATTTGGCAAACTCTTTTGTTCTTGGCGACAGACTTACAGATATTGAATTAGCTAAAAACTTGGGAGCAAAAGCAATCTTTTTAAATACAACTGATGGTGCCGGAAGTACTGAAATTAGTGCGAAAAGAGAAGAATTAGACGCTGTTATTGCATTACAATCTACTGATTGGAAAAAGATATATGAGTTTTTAAAATTAGAAGCGCGCACCGCTACTATTAGCAGAAAAACGCACGAAACGGATATTTATATCAAGTTGAATTTGGACGGAACAGGAAAAAGCAACATCGATACCGGAATTGCCTTTTTTGACCACATGTTGGACCAAATTTCCCGTCATGGTCAAATGGACTTGGACATTAAAGTAAAAGGAGATTTAGAAGTTGACGAGCACCACACTATTGAAGATACTGCAATTGCTTTAGGAGAAGTTTACGCTAAGGCTTTAGGAAATAAATTAGGAATTGAGCGTTACGGTTTTTGTCTACCAATGGATGATTGTTTAGCGCAAGTAGCGATTGATTTTGGTGGTAGAAACTGGTTAATTTGGGAAACGGAATTTAAACGTGAAATGGTAGGAAAGATGCCAACAGAGATGTTTTTTCACTTTTTTAAATCGTTTTCTGATGGAGCTAAAGCCAACATCAATATCAAAGCGGAAGGCGATAACGAACATCACAAAATTGAGGCTATCTTTAAAGCTTTTGCGAAAGCAATAAAAGTAGCGGTAAAACGTGATACGGAAAAAATGATTTTGCCAAGCACGAAAGGGATGCTTTAAAAGTTTATGGTTGTCGGTTGATAGTTGTTGGCTATCAATGGACAACGGACAACTAACAATAAAAAAAATGAAAATAGTTATCATAAATTACGGAGCAGGAAACATTCAGAGCATTATTTTTGCCATCGAAAGATTGGGATTTCATGCTGTTTTGAGTAATGATCCAGCCGAAATCAAAGCTGCTGATAAAGTGATTTTTCCAGGAGTGGGAGAAGCTAGTTACGCTATGAAAATGCTAAAGGAAAGTGGTTTAGATGCTTTGATTCCAACGCTAACTCAGCCTGTTTTGGGTATTTGTCTGGGGATGCAATTGATGTGCAAACACACTCAGGAAGGAAACACAGACGGGTTGGGGATTTTTGATGTGGATGTAGTTAAGTTTTCTCCAAAAGTGAAAGTACCACAAATGGGATGGAACACGATTTATAATCTAAAATCGGGATTGTTTAAGGATGTAGCTGAAAACGAATACATGTATTTGGTACACAGTTTTTATGCGCCATTATGTGCTGAAACCATTGCTACAACCGATTACGAAATGGCGTATTCATCGGCTTTAGAAAATAAAAATTTCTTTGGAACACAATTCCACCCGGAAAAAAGTGGTGATGTAGGAGAGAAAATTTTAGGAAATTTTCTTGAATTAAATAATTAAAAGATTTAAGAATTTAAAGATTAGCGTTTTAGATAAACAATCTTTAAATCATTGAATCTTTAAATCTTTAAATTAAAATATAATGAGAATAATACCAGCTATAGACATCATCGACGGAAAATGCGTGCGTTTGTCCAAAGGAGATTATAATACTAAAATCATATACAACGAAAATCCGCTTGAAGTAGCCAAAGAATTTGAAGCACACGGAATCGAATATTTACATTTGGTAGATTTAGACGGAGCAAAATCAAGCCGAATTGTAAATCATAAAATATTAGAGCAAATTGCGACTAAAACAAGTTTAAAAATTGATTTTGGTGGTGGACTAAAAGCAGATTCTGATTTGAAAATTGCTTTCGAAAGTGGTGCAAACCAAATTACAGGAGGAAGTATTGCGGTAAAAAACCGTGAAGTTTTTGAACAATGGATTTCTAAATTTGGTGCCGATAAAATTATTTTAGGTGCCGATGCAAATAACGAAAAAGTAGCGGTTTCAGGATGGTTAGAAGAATCAAAGGAAGATTTAGTTCCTTTTATTCAAAATTATCAGTCTAAAGGAATTGAATATGTAATTTGTACGGATATTGCCAAAGACGGAATGCTGGAAGGCCCAAGTTTTGATTTATATGCTAAAATTCTATCGAAAGCTAAAGGTTTAAAATTAATCGCTTCGGGTGGAATTTCGACTTTTGATGAATTGCCTAAATTAGCCGAATTAGGTTGTGAAGGAACGATAATTGGAAAAGCAATTTACGAAGGAAGAATTTCGTTGAAACAATTGGAACAATATATAATAGGTTAATAGTTGATAGTTGTCGGTTGATAGTTTGTACCATTGACCAATAGCCAACAACCAATAACCAACAACTTTAAAAACAATGCTTACAAAAAGAATAATCCCTTGTCTGGATATCAAAAACGGAAGAACCGTAAAAGGTGTTAATTTCGTAGATTTGCGTGATGCGGGTGATCCGGTGGAATTGGCAAAAATTTATTCGGATGAAGGTGCGGATGAATTGGTGTTTTTGGATATCTCGGCAACGGAAGAAAGAAGAAGAACTTTAGTAGATTTAGTTCGAAAAGTAGCGGCAACCATTAATATACCATTTACTGTAGGTGGTGGAATTTCAGCAGTTTCGGATGTGGAAGTGCTTTTGCAAAATGGAGCCGACAAGGTTTCCATCAATTCCTCGGCAGTAAAGAATCCGCAATTAATTAATGATTTGGCTCAAAAATTTGGAAGTCAATGTGTAGTTGTTGCGATTGATGCCAAACAAATTGATGGCGAATGGATGGTGCATTTGGTTGGTGGAAAAGTACCTACTGACATCAAATTGTTCGATTGGGCACAAGAAGTAGAGCAGAGAGGAGCAGGGGAAATCTTGTTTACTTCAATGAACCACGATGGTACTAAAAATGGATTTGCTAATGAAGCTTTGGCAAAATTGTCTAGCTTAGTTAATATTCCTATTATTGCATCGGGAGGAGCAGGAAATATGCAGCATTTTGCAGATACTTTTATTGATGGAAAGGCAGATGCCGCTTTGGCAGCGAGTGTTTTCCATTTTAAAGAAATCGAAATCAAGGCTTTGAAAAAAGAACTTAAAAATAACAATATAGAAGTTAGATTATAGAAAATAGAGTAAAGAATAAAGAGAAAAGATATATTGTTGTAATGATTTTCTTTGTCCTTGCTTCTTTCTTCTTTTCTCTTTCTAAAAAAAATAATTATAAAAATGGAAATAGATTTTTCAAGATTGGCTCATGGATTAATTCCGGCCATTATTCAAGATAGTGAAACCAAAAATGTGTTGATGTTAGGCTATATGAACGTAGCAGCTTATCAAAAAACAATTGAAACAGGCAAAGTAACTTTTTTCAGCCGTTCTAAACAGCGTCTTTGGACAAAAGGGGAAGAAAGTGGACACTTTTTGAATCTGGTGAATATCAAAAACGATTGTGATGAGGACACTTTATTGATTCAGGCAAAACCTGTAGGACCAACTTGTCATACAGGAGCAGATACCTGCTGGCAAACACCAAATGAAACCAGTTATGGATTTATTTCAGAATTAGAAAAAACGATTCAGTCTCGAAAAGAAAATGCTGATTCTGAACAAAGTTATGTGGCTTCGCTTTTTGCGAAGGGAATTAATAAAATAGCTCAAAAAGTAGGGGAAGAGGCTGTAGAAGTAGTTATTGAGGCGAAAGATGCAAATGACGATTTATTTTTAAGCGAAAGTGCCGATTTACTTTTCCATTATTTAATTTTATTACAAGCCAAAGGATATAAGCTGGATGATGTGATGAATGTTTTAAAAAGCCGTCAGAAATAGCATCTATATTTTGTGTTAATTTATTGTAAAAACGAGTCAATTGGAGATTAAATTTCCTCAGTTGACTCGTTTTCATTTTTACACCAAAGTCCAATCTGTTATATTTACAACAGAAATTAATTATTTATAATCAATACCTTATGATTTTTGATAAGACTCATTTTTCAGAAGCATTCATCGATACTAAAATAGAAACAGGATTACATATCATACTTACAACAGACGAAGACGATTCCCGTTCCGTTTATATATCCGGAAATTTTAATGACTGGCGTACTCAGGATAAAGATTTTATGATGGAAAAAGTAGGTACTGGTTTGTATCATTTTAAATTCACTCATGATTTTAATTATCCTGAAGTTTTATTGTATAAGTTCACTAAAGGAGATTGGAGTGCTGTTGAAATAGGTGCTAACGAAGAGCGAACAGAAAATCGTTTTACATCTAAACATACAGGTATTCAAAATGAACATGTTTTTCGCTGGAGAAAAAACTGGATGCCATTCAAGCCTAATTTTTTGCCACAAATTCAGTTAATTTCTGATGAGTTTGAAATCCCGCAATTAAACACTACCCGTAAAGTCTGGGCACTATTACCACATGATTATGATTTTTCCAATGAAAGTTATCCTGTGATGTATTTACAGGATGCACAGAATTTATTTAATGAAAATGCGGAATACGGCAATTGGGAAATTGATAAAAAACTGGCTGTAATGTCCGAATACAATGTGGGTAAAATCATTGTTATTGCTGTAGAACATGCAGAAGAAGACCGGGTTAAAGAATACAATGTTGGGAAAACAGTTTTAGGAAAAGGACAGGGTAAAAAATATATTAAATTTTTAGCAGAAACCCTGAAACCATATGTTGACAGTAACTTCAGAACAAAAAAAGAAAGAGAATTTACCGGAATAGGAGGCAGTTCTATGGGAGCTTTGGTCAGTATTTTTTCCGGTTTGCGTTATCCTGAAATTTTTGGTAAATTAATGATTTTTTCACCTTCGCTTTGGGTAGCTCCTAAAATGAAAATCAAAAACTATGAGGATTCCGGAAATACAAAAATTTATTTATACGCAGGCGGAGAGGAGAGTGAAACCATGATTGAGCATGTAGAAACTTTTAAAAACCGGATGCTTGAAAGTGAATTTGTTACAGATAAAATGAAAATCAATCTTAGTATTAATAAGTTAGGAAAACACAATGAAACTTATTGGAGTGACGAATTTCCCAAAGCTATAGAATGGCTGTTTTTTAACACAAAGGAAAATTAAATGATAACAACAAAAATTGATAGTTTAGAAAATTTTTCAGGAACAATATTAATTCCTGTTTTTGAAACAACAGAAAAAAATCTAATCCCTGTTAAATTTGACGATTTAGAAATTCCTTCTTCTGTTTTTTATGGTAAAAAAGACAGCACATATCTAACTCAAAAAGGAGAAAATTTATATTTATTTATTGGTATAGGAAAAAATCCGGATTATAAATCATTAAAAACAATATTCAGAAGAATTTCTTTTAAAGAAAAAAAACTTTTTAATAAAAAACTATGTCTTTTTTTACCCGAAGAATTTGCTTCTGAACAGGCAGAAGCTGCTATGTCAGGTTTGCTTTTAGGAACGTATGATTTAGGGCATTATAAAGAACAGGAAAAGCATCCGTTTTTAAAAGCAGATTTTGAATTAAATATATTAGCTGTTCAGGATTATTCTGTTTGGCTTAGCAAAGCTATAAAAATAGCCCGTGCCCAGTTAGAAACACTCTCGTTAGTTGATTTACCACCCAATAAGGTAACACCTAAATACCTGGCGTTATGGGCACAGGATAAAGGTATTCAATACGGTTTTGATGTAAAAGTACTGGGGCTGGAAGACGCTAAAAAAGAATATTTGGGCGCCTTTGTAGCTGTGGGAAGAGGCAGTGATAACGAAGCCCAGTTTGTAATTATGAATTACACGCCTAAAATTGCTCCTGCTTCATTAAAACATGTAGGACTTGTAGGCAAAGGAATTACGTTTGATACAGGTGGTCTGAATATCAAAACATCCGGTATGGTGCATATGAAGTGTGATATGGCCGGTGGCGCTGCTGTTTTTGGTGCCATGCAGCTCATTGCTGATTTACAACTGCCGGTACGCGTTACCGCTATTGTTCCCTGTGCGGAAAATGCAGTGGACAATAAATCATTTCTGCCCAGTGAAGTTATCCATAGCTACAGTGGGAACTCTATTGAAATCATTGATACCGATGCTGAAGGCCGTCTAATCTTAGCCGACGGTTTATCGTATTTAATTAAAAATTACAAACCGGAGTATATTATAGATATTGCAACTTTAACAGGGAGTAGTGTTGGGACTTTTGGCTATGAATGTGGTGCTTTGTTTACTAATAATGAATTTATTTCTAAAAAAATTCAGGAAACAGGAACATCCATTGGTGAACGATTATGGCCATTACCTTTATGGGATGCTTATAAAGATGATATTGAAAGTGATATTGCCGATGTGAAAAATTTTAGTGGAAAACCGGTAGCAGGGGCCATTAGTGCAGCAAAATTTTTAGAGTTTTTTACTAAAGAACATCCTGCCTGGGCACATTTAGATATTGCCGGAGTAGCATTTGGCGATGATGAATTTGCAAAAAGTAAACATGCAACTGCTTATGGTGTTCATTTATTAACTAAATTCATAGAAAATTTATGAATTTATGGAAAATGCTAAAACCTTCATTTGTATTTCAAATTATTATAAAGGAGCCGATTTTTTAATTCAGTTAAAGAATTCAGGAAATAAAGTTTATCTCGTTACCAGTGAAAAATTAAGAGATAAACCATGGCCACATGAAGCAATAGACGAAATATTTTATATGCCTGGTCAGGATACCGAATGGAATTTAGATCATTTATTACTGGGAATAGGTAATTTAATGATTACTAATAAGGTTGATGCTATAGTTGCTTTGGATGATTTTGATGTAGAAAAGGCCACCTATCTTAGAGAAAATCTTAGAATTGGAGGAATGGGACAAACTACTGGTCGCTACTTCAGAGATAAATTAGCCATGCGGATGAGAGCCAAAAGTTGTGGCATACCTATTCCTGCTTTTTGTTCCTTATTTAATGATCATGACATCAATACTTTTGCCGACAGAGTCGCTCCTCCATGGGTTTTAAAACCACGTTCTGAAGCTTCTGCCTCAGGGATTATCAAGGTTTTCGATAAAGAAAATTTATGGATTCATATTAATGAAATGGGGAATAACCGTTTTAAATATTTGTTAGAACAGTTTAAACCCGGTGCTGTTTACCATTGTGACAGCTTAGTTTTAGATAAAAAGATACTTTTTAGTCTCACTTCAAAATATCTGGCTACACCGATGGAAATTACTCAGGGTGGTGGTGTTTTTAGAAGTTCCAATATTCCTTATGACTCTGAAGATGATGTAGAAATAAAAAAAGTAAATGAAGCTGTTTTAAAAAGTTTTGGTTTAAAGCATGGTGTTGCTCATACAGAGTTTATTAAATGTACCGAAAATGGAAAGATTTACTTTCTGGAAACTTCTTCCCGTGTGGGCGGTGCTCACATCGCTGAGATGGTCGAAGCTGCCTCCGGTATTAATCTATGGAAAGAATGGGCCACTATAGAAGATGCCTTAGTCAAAGAAAAAGAATACCAATTACCGGAAATAAAAAAGGAGTATGCCGGAATTGTACTGACTTTATCTAAATTTCAGCATCCTGATTTATCTTCATTTTCAGATGCCGAAGTTTGTTTCAGAGTTCCTTTAGATTATCATGCAGGTCTTGTGGTTAAATCTGTTAAAAACGAAAGAATTCTCGAATTATTAGACAATTATGTTGATCGTTTAATAGCTGATTATACCGTAGTGGTAGCACAAAAAAAGGTGGATAAACTGCATTAGCCCATGAGAGTATTTTGTTTTTTTATTTTTTTCTCGTTGCTTTTTTTAAATGAAATAAAAGCGCAACAACTTTTCGAACATAAAAAAAATCAGTTTAACAGACAGGATAGTTTGCGCGGAAGTATTACTAAAGAAAGAGACTGGTGGGATTTAAAACAATATCGGTTAGCTATAAAAGTAAATCCTTTAGATAGCACAATAACAGGATCTAACACTGTAAAATATAAAGTTTTACAGGAATATAATGTTATGCAAATTGATTTGCAGAATCCCTTAGCAATCAGCAAAGTGATTCAGGATAAAAAAGAATTAAAGTTTTACAGGGAAGGGAATGTTTACTTTATTAATTTAATTGCTCCTCAAAAAAAAGATGCTGTAAAAGAGCTCACAGTATTTTATAGCGGAAAACCCAAAGTAGCAGTCAATCCGCCCTGGGATGGTGGAATTAGCTGGAAAAAAGACAGCAACGGTAAACCATTTATTGCTTCGTCCTGTCAGGGATTAGGCGCCAGTGTGTGGTGGCCTAACAAAGATCATATGTATGATGAAGTCGAAAATATGTATATCAGTGTGAATGTTCCAGAGGATTTAAAGGATGTTTCTAATGGTCGTTTACTGAGTATAAAAAAACATAAAAATGGCACCAAAACGTATAACTGGTATGTTGCTAATCCTATAAATAATTATGGCGTAAATATTAATATTGGAGATTATGTTTCTTTTTCAGAAAAATACAAAGGCGAAAAAGGAACTCTGGATTGCAGCTATTACGTTTTGAGAGACAATTTGGCGAAAGCCAAAAAACAATTTCAGGAAGTGCCCAGAATGTTAGAAGCTTTTGAATACTGGCTGGGACCTTATCCTTTTTATGAAGACGGCTATAAATTGGTTGAAGTTCCATATTTAGGAATGGAACACCAAAGTTCTGTTACCTATGGGAATGGTTTTGGAAATGGTTATTTAGGCACTGATTTAAGCGGAACGAGTTGGGGACTAAAATTTGATTTTATTATTGTACACGAATCAGCACATGAATGGTTTGCTAACAATATCACTAATAAAGATATAGCTGATATGTGGATTCACGAGAGTTTTACTAATTATTCTGAGAGTCTTTTTCTGGAATATTATTATGGAAAGGAAGCCGCTTATACGTATCTGCGGGGACTCCGAAAAAACATTCTGAATGACAAACCCCTAATAGGAAATTATGATGTTAACAATGAAGGTTCCGGCGATATGTACTATAAAGGTTCAAATATGCTGCATACCTTACGGCAAATTGTTAATAATGATATTAAATGGAGGAGTATATTAAGAGGTTTAAACAGCACTTTCTACCATCAGACAGTAACTACAAAACAAATTGAAAATTATCTGAGTCGGGAAACAGGAATAGATTTAAATCCTTTTTTTAATCAATATTTAAGGGATATCAGAATTCCAAAACTGGAATATTATTTTGAAAACAACAATCTGCTTTTTCGCTGGACAAACTGCGTTTCAGACTTTAATATACCGATAAAAGTGATTATAAACGGAGAAGAAAAGTGGCTAAATCCACAAACAAACTGGAAAAGAGAAACAAATATTGCAGAAAATTCAAAACTACTTATTGAAGCAAATTTTTATGTGGTTGGAGTTAATATTACCCAATAAAATAGACTAATTTTATCCTTAAAATTCAGAAATAATAAATTGAATATTTAATATGAAAAGTTACTACTTCATAATTATCTTTTTGTTTATAAGCGGGATTAATTACTGTCAGACTAATGAAGTTGAGTCAGAAGATTTAATAAGCAGTACTGATTCTCTTTCTACAATTCCGAGAATCAATTTAGATTCCATTCATTTTGCTCCGTCCAATAAAATGCTCGATGAGGAAATTTACTGGACTATTATTGACCGTTCTTTAAAAGAAACTACCAATCAGGAAGATCAGGAAATTTTTCTGATTAACACTTTAGAGCAACTTTCTCCGGAAGAAATAGTAGGTTTTCGTTTAAGAACAGATAAACTGATGTTCGACTCTTATACCTCTGATTTGTGGTGCGCTAATTATATTATTAGTAACGGAGCCGCTGATGATGGTTTTGATTATTTTAGATGCTGGCTGATTTCAAGAGGAAAAGAAGCCTATTATCAAGCACAGCAAAATCCGGACTCTTTAGTGAATTTGATCGAAAACGAACCAAAAGTATATGATTTTGAAGGTTTTTGGTATGTAGCGATGAATGCATTTAAAAACGCTACGAATCAGGAAATATATGCTTATCTTGATTATGAAAATTTTAAAACGACAGATGAAAATTATCCGATATTAGAATTCAACTGGAATGTTAATGAACCTAAAACGATGGAAAAAGTGTGTCCTGTTTTATTTAAAAAATTCCGGGAAAAATAAAACTGAAATTCAATTGCATTTTTAAATATGTTACTGATAATCAGATTAGTTTCTTTTTGATATAGTTAAAACTTTTTACGGTAGACTCTAAAATATCAGGTTTATAATTGGTCTCTTGTTCCACAAAAAAGCGTTTCATTCCGGATAGCTGAGCTGCTGCAAAAATAGATTTAAAGTTGATCGTTCCTTCGCCAACTTCGGTATTCCATTCGGTTTTCAATTTATCCATATCTTTTACGTGCCACATTGTAAATCGTCCGGGATGGGCCTCAAACAGTTCCAGAGGATTATTTCCTGAACGCACTGCCCAATACAAATCCAATTCAAAATCAACCAGCTCTATATCTGTTTCCGCTAATAAAATATCATATCCTGTTTGAGTTCCAAACTTTTTAAATTCAAAATCATGATTATGATATCCCAATTTTAATCCGGATTGCTTGCATAAAACGGCAGCTTCATTTAATTTTTGAGCAATTCGTTTGTAATCATCCAGATTACTTCTTAATTTTTCATCTAAATGGGGAACAGTAATATATTCACTTTCTAATTGATTGGTACACTCCATACAGGATTTTAAAAAATCAGTATTACCATTTTTTATAAAAGAATTAAATTCATAATGTCCGCTTGGTGCTTTTAGACCATTATCAGCCAGTATTTTTTTGAAATCTTTTACAGAAGTGCCAAAAAAACCTTTTTCGGCTGAATATCCATAAGTTTCTATTTCCTTATATCCTGTTCTTGCAACAAATTCTAAAGTGCCTTTTACATCTTTAGAAAACATATTTCTTAAAGTGTATAATTGTAAGCCGATATTTCTTTGTTTCGTTGAAAAGGCGAGGGAAGGAGCAATAGCCAATGCACCTAAAACCAAACTACTGTTAATTATAAAATCTCTTCTTTTTATCATTTTTTGATTTAAATATCTGAATTATATATTTAAAAATATAAAAAAAATGGATTCAAATAGTTATCTACTGCAGATTAGTATAATAAATAAAAAAAAATCATCGCTCAAATAAACCAATAGTTCCGCCTACCCAGTCTTTGTCCTGATTGTATTTTACACCTATCATTTCGCCACGGCTCAAGCGTACTAGATTACACAATAGAGCAGGTGCTTTATCTTCTTTTTTCCAGATACAAAGTATTCTCACTTCGGCTTTAACTTTTCCGTCAGGAGACTGAACAACTGGTAAATAGTTAACTTTCTTCTGAAGAATGTAAAGTTCTTTATCGACAACAGCTTCAATATCTTCCTTTTTTACATGAAAAATAACACCGGAACCCGAAAAAGAAAAAAGAGGTTTTAAGACATAGTTTTCCAAATCTTGCGGAATTTCTTTTAATTCGCTTAACAAAGTGGTTTCTATAAAATACTTTCCTTTTAGCATTGGTAAAATAAACTTACTGATTCTGAAAAACCAATTGGGATGTCCCGCCCATTCCACATCCAAATCGTCTGAAAAACTAAAGTTCATTTTTAAATCTGTCCGTAGTTCCAGTTCGTCAAAAATTACGCGATTGTAAATACGCTTAATCTCAATTTCTTTGCCTTCAGAGTTGTGATAAAAAAGTTTTTTCCCTTTTTTTAATATTTCCGTTACACAGACAAAAGGAATTCCAAGATCTCTTTTGCAATAATAAAAATCAATTTTTGTATTTTGTTTTTCAGGTTCTATTTCCAGTAACACCACGTTTTCTTTTGGATGGTTGTTACAAAAAATATCCTCTAAATTTTTGAGATATTCATCCGCAGTTATACCATTAAAAAATGGAGTTAATTCTTCTAAAAAAGGGTAATATTTTTTGAATTTTTCAAATAAATTGACCTGATAATTAAAGAGAGAAGGAAATCCTTGTACTTCAATTAGTTTTGGAATTACATTGCCTTCTTCTTCACAAATTCCAAAATCAATAGCTAAAAAAGTGGTGTGCTCATCCTCGTTAGGTACTTTTTTATTTAACAATAATGACTTATCAGTAAGTTTTTTAAAGTCTTTTTGTTTAATTAAAGCTATAACATCATTACAACCTTCAATTAATTGTGTTTTTAATTCATTCGAAATAAAAAAAGGAGTTTCTGCCAGTCTAAAAGTGGGAGCATAGTCAAAATCGGCTGCAATATCATCCTTTAAAGCCTGATATTTTTCTTCAGTAAATTGCTCGTTAAACAGCTTTCGGTATTTTGGGATCATTTAAATTCCAGATATTAATTAGACATGATTTTTTTAGATTTCATCAGGTCAGTGATAGCTGAGCGAAGAAAATTAGGAATTAAAGTTTCATTGGTACGATAAATTTTATCATCGTCAACTAAATCTTCCAGCATGTTTCTGAACTTTCTTTTGCCTTTCATTTTTCTAATTTTTTCTTTCACTTCTTTATTTCTCAGATGCGATAGAAAACTAATAGGATCAGCTTCCGGATGAAATTGTGTTCCTACTAAATGATCTGTAAATCGGACCGCCATAATAGCTCTTTCATATTGCACATTATCTCTTATTTTTTCCAATGAAAGTATTTTAGCTCCTTTTTTTGCAAAAACACTCAATTTCGGTTGAACTACCTGATAATCTCTGGAATCAATTGCATAAAACGGGTCATCCAGTCCTTCAAATAATAAATCTTTAAGTCCGTCTTTCGTTTTATGGATAGTCATTACACCAAACGAAGTATCGTGTCTTTTTGTGATTTCTGCTAATCCAAAATGTTTACACGCCATTTGATAGGAATGACAAATAAAAAGCACGTGCTTTTTGATTAGGTTTTCATTGTTCCATTTCAATATAGCATCAATAAAATCAAAATATTTTTTGTCCCATTCACCATCGCCATCCAATGGATTTCCGGGACCTCCGGTTGCAATATAAATATCAAATTTATCTATCACAGGTAATTCACATTTTCCTCTTACATCAAAAATTTTAAAGCTTACAAAAGGTGTAAATCTGTTTACAATTTCGATGATACACCGCATGCCCTGATTAGGCTCTCCATTGTACATGTCCAATATCGCTATTGTTATGTTTTTCTTTCCCATTAGTTCCCGATTTTATCTTATTTGCAAAGATAAGTTAATAATTTATAGCCCTTTAGTGAATTCTGCTGTAATAAAGTCAACTACCTTAGTCAGATTTTTTGTTTCTTCAAAAACAGCAATCTGCTTGTCTGCACCTGTTCCGTTTTTTAAAATTTCATGTGTGTAATTGATATGTTCTCTGCTTCCTAATTCATCGACTACATCATCAATAAAGTCCAGTAATTCTAAAATCAGCAATCGGGTTTCTACTTCTTTCTGAAGTCCAAAATCAATCAAATGTCCTTCTATTCCATATCGGGCAGCTCTGAATTTATTCTCTTTGATTAATGCCAGACGATAGGTGTTGAATTTCAGGTTCTGCGTATTAAGACGATACAGTTTAGCTACAACGGCCTGTATTACAGATACCATACACATGGTTTCTTCAACTGTTAATGCCATATCACAAATTCGGAATTCAATTGTATCATAAAATGGGTGCAAACGTAAATCCCACCAGATTTTCTTTGGATTATCAATACAATTAGTTTTTACTAAAGTTTCCAGAAAATTATCATAGGATGCTACCGAATCAAAATATTCCGGCAGCCCTGTTCGTGGAAACTTATCAAAAACCTTTGTTCTAAAGGATTTATAACCAGTTTGTCTTCCTTCCCAAAAAGGAGAATTAGTTGATAACGCAAATATATGCGGCAGGAAATAACAAGCCTGATTGATTAATTTCAGACCTATTTCACGGTTTTCTATTCCTACATGGCAATGCATCCCGAAAATTAAATTAGAACGTGCAGCATCCTGTAACTCATTGATAATGGTATGATATCGAGGATCATCGGTTATAGGCTGATCCTGCCATTTAGAAAAAGGATGTGTTCCGGCACCACCAACGATGAGTCCTTGTTTATCGGCCAATTCTACAATTTTAGTTCTTAAAAACTTAATCTCGCACTCGGCTTCTTTTACATTTTTACAAATATTAGTTCCAACTTCCACCACCGATTGGTGCATTTCGGCTTTTACTTGTTCATTTAATACTATTTTTGCCCCATCAACTATTTTAGACAAATGGGAGCGGAGATCTCTTGTTTCGGGATCTATAATCTGGTATTCTTCTTCTATACCAAGCGTAAAAACAGGTAATTTTTTCATTTAAATTATTCTGATTATTTATTTAACCCAACAGCTTCTTTCATAAAGGTTCCCCAAGTCAGGTTTATTTTTCCGGGTTTTTGCTTTTTTGCGGCAGCAATAGCCATTTTAGCCGATTCTTCAACTACCCATTCAAAGTTTTCAATACCTACTGAATTAATATCAGCATCAGGAGCAGGATTTCCAAAATCAATAGCATAAGGAATACCGTCACGCACCGCAAATTCTACCGTATTAAAATCGTAACCTAAACCTTTGCAAAGTCGAATTGTATAATCTTTGATAGTGGCTAATAATTTTTTATCTGCAACAGGGCCGTTAAGCACATAGCGTAAATGGGGTTCATTTCTGGGTTCGTATTGCATGATTTTGACAGCTTTACTTCCTAAGCAATACACTCTGAAATATTCAGTAAAGATAATTTCCTCCTGCAACAGCATTACCAACTGTCCCGTTTCTTTATGCTTCTCCCAAAATTCCTCTTTATTTTCCAGTCGGTACACATTTTTCCACCCGCCACCGGCATACGGTTTCATGTAGGCAGGAAACTTCACATAGTCAAAAATACCTTCCCAGTCTAATGGATATTTCAGATTTCTGAACGAATTAGAATTTGTATCATTTGGATGTTCTGCTGAAGGAAGAATGACTGTATTAGGCAACGGAACACCCAGTGTATCGGCTAATGCATTATTAAAAAATTTATCATCAGCACTCCACCAAAAAGGATTGTTAATAACATTCGTACCCGTTAAAGCAGCATTTTTAAGAAAAGCTCGATAAAAAGGAACATCCTGTGAAATTCTATCAATAATTACCGCATATTCGCCTCCTTTATTTTGAATAATTTTATCAATAGAAACGGCTTCGGCTATAATATTTTTTTCGTTTTTTGAATTAACTCTGTCAATAAAAGCCTGAGGAAAGGTATCTTCCATACCAAATAAAATTCCAATCTTTTTCATATTCGTTGTTTTCTTTTACTATTTTATAATCAGTGTTTAGCTAAAATTTTATTCTGGATAAATAATGGGGAAACATTTCTTTCCATAGGGGCCAGTCGTGTAGCTTATCCTGCCTGATATCAAGCCAGTGGTGCATGTTTTTATCAGACAATAAGCGACTCATTTTTAAGTTGGCATCAAAACAAATGTCCCAATTTGAAGTTCCCAGTACAATATCCATATTCCATAATTCATAATCATTCAAGCCTTGCAAATAATCATGAGGACTATGGTAAAAAACAGTATCATTATGAAAACCATCAAGATAGTTTTTAATTTGATAAACTCCGCTCATACTGAACAAATGGCTCACATAACCCGGATGTCTAAAAGCAAAATTAGCCGCATGATAACCTCCAAAACTACAGCCGGCAACAGCAACTTTTCCTGAAGCGGTATTGTTACGCACTTTTTCAACAATTTCATGACAAATCATTTTATCATAGCAATCGTGATTTTCTATGCGGTGTACAGGAGAAATCTGTTTATTATAAAAACTGTTTTTATCAATACTATCCGGACAATAAATCTGAATCAATCCCTGCTCGAGATACCAGCTTACTGATTCAATTAATCCCATATCTTTATTTTCATGAAAACTTCCCATAGAGGTGGGAAACAAAACTACCGGATATCCCGAATGCCCAAAAACAAGCATTTCAATATATCTGTTCAGATGGGGTGAATGCCACTTAAAATAGTCTTCTTTCATAATTTTCGTTTCAACAATTATACTGAAATAATCGATATGAAATTTACAAACAGAAGAAGGTTCTTTACTTTTAATGAAATGATAACGCTTTGTTTACTATTGTTGCATATAATTTATTTTAAAGCTTTTAAATGAGATCTTTTAAAGCAATTTGGTAACACATCCCCAACATAAAAGCAGATAAGAAAAAAACAACTGTTAAGATTAGTCCACAAACAATCTGAAAATTTTAAACAAAAAGACTGGATTTGAGGAGTTCGAATTATTCTTTAAAAAATCAATTTGTTTTGTATTTATATTCTAATTAATCAGCAACACTTTTTTCAAATAACTGAACCTGATTTTTCAATCTTTCAATCAGCATATTCATCATGCGTTTATTTAAACTGGAGGAGTTTTTTATGTAAGAAGTATATTCCTCTACAGTAAAAAGGGCTATAATCATTCCTTTTAATGCATTTCTAAACTTGATGTCTTTTTGAATTGCATTCTCAATAGTTGCAATCTTTTTCTCGACACTTAGCGAATAAAAATCCCTTTTGTATTTACTGATATAATTATGAAAAGAAGCAATAAATAAATCATTTTGAAGTTTCAATATAGGTCTTAAAACTTCATTTTGAAAAATTTCATCTGCTGAAGACTGTGTGCTGACACTTCCAATAGTGTCACCTCTGAATTCCGTTAGAAAACGATCTCTGTGGCTCATCTTTTTTTCTTAAAAATAGCAAAAAAATACTCAGGGAAACCTTATTTTAGCATAAATAATTAAAAATATGCGATTTCATACCAGAAAATGGGTAAAGCCCGAAGACCTTAATCCAAATGGAACTTTATTTGGAGGAAAACTATTATCGTGGATAGACGAAGAACTGGCACTTTATACTATTGTGCAGTTTGAAAACTCCAGAGTAGTAACTAAATATATGTCGGAAATAAACTTTAAAAGTTCGGCAAAAGAAGGAGATATTATCGAAATAGGAATCGATGTGATCCATTTTGGAACGACTTCAATTTCACTTGAATGTCAGGTTCGCAACATGATGACCAGAGAAATCATTATTACTATTGACAAATCAGTAATGGTTAATCTGGGTGAAGACGGAAAACCAAAGCCACACGGAAAAACAGAAATAGAGTTTGTGAAAAATCGTTTGTAATCAGATTGTAAAAGCAACGAATTCACGAATAATCCAATTGAATTCGTGAATTCGTAACTTTGATTTATTTATTCAGGAAATCACCTCTTGAGGGCAATTCAAAAATTTCAAGATCAAAATAGGGAACAGCTGAGATGACATGATCAAAAATATCAGACATTACATATTCATAATTTTCCCATTTCTTATCTTTTGTAAAAGTATAAATTTCCAGCGGAACTCCTTCGGCAGTAGACTGCAACTGACGACACATTAAAACCATATCCTGATTTATAGCCGGATGATTACGCAGATACTGGATTATATATTTTCGAAATAATCCCATATTAGTCATATTACGCCCATTTATTGCAATCGATTTGTCTATACCTTTGTCTGTATTGTATTTATTGATTTCAGTTTTTCTGTTGGTTATATAATCAGTAATCAGACTGATTTTTTTTAGTTCTTCTAATTCTGTTTCCTCCAGAAAACGAATGCTGTTTGTTTTGATAAGAATGTGTCTTTTGATGCGCCGTCCATTCGATTTCAGCATGCCACGCCAGTTCTGGAAGGAATCTGAACTTAAACTGTAAGTAGGAATGGTAGTGGTTGTATTATCAAAATTACGCACTTTGACGGTAGTCAGATTAATTTCGATCACATCTCCGTCAGCACCAAATTTATCAATTGTAATCCAGTCGCCTATACGAATCATATCATTTACAGAAACCTGAACACTGGCAACAAAACCGAGAATAATATCTCTGAAAATCAATATAATCAATGCAGAAACAGCACCTAATGTGGTAAACATATTATTGAAATCAATCTCGAATAATCTCGAAATCAAAATTGTAATGCCTACCAGCCACAGCACAATCATGATTACCTGAATAAAACTGTCAATAGGTTTGTCGCTGTACCGTTTTTTTTGTTTTAAATAATCCCTCAAAGCATTAAAAACAGTCCGAATTATCCACAGCACTAAAATAACAATATAAACACCTACTAATTTCCCAAATACACCATCCCAGTATTCATAACGGTCTAAAATAACAGGAACTGATTTATAGATAAACAGCACCGGAATAAGATGAGCAATGTATTTAGCCGTTTTATTAGATACTAATAAGTCATCAAATTGTGTTTTTGTTCTTCTGGCAATTACAATTATCAACCCTACTAACAGCTGTCTGGAGATATAATAAATGAGATAAGCTAAAAAACAAAGTATTACAATGTTAATTATCAAACTCGAATAAGAGGCCATTGTAACATTGAATCCCCACTTTCTAAAAAGAGGATATAAAAATGTAAACAGCTGCTTTAACAATAAATACATTTTAGCAGTATTTCTTTTCTACATAAAAAGTACCAAAGGGCAGTAATGAAGCAATTAAAATAATTCCAAAATCTCTGACACCCCATTTTTGTGGTGTTTTTAATAAAAATGCCAAAATGATATAACCTATAAACAAAATACCATGAGTCATACCGATAGGGTACAATAAGGTATGATACAATTCAGAATTATTAGGCTTAATAAAAAGCATATTAGCAAATAAAACCAAATACGAAATCCCTTCAAGGATAGCTGTAATTTTAAAAATCTTAAGCATTGCAATTGTTATTTTAATGTTTCCTGTCAAAATTAAGGATTATCATTCATTTTATAGGTATTAAAACCTAAAGTAATTTACTTTTGTAATCATAAAAATTTCATAATGAGTAAAAGAGATTTAAAAAAATATTTGGGCGAACTTGACAAAGAACAATTGCAGGAACAACTGATTGAATTGTATGAAAAATTTAGCGCGGTAAAGGAATATTATGATTTTGTATTTAACCCAAAGGAAGAGAAGCGGTTGCAGGAAGCTAAGCTTAAAATTGCTCATGAATATTTCCCGGTTGCGGCCCGTGGCAAAAGGAAAAAACCAAAAATGCGCCGTTCAGTAGCCCAAAAAAACATCAAACATTTTATAACGCTGGGAGTAGACCCATTTATAATCAGTGATCTGATGCTGTACAATATAGAAATAGCTCAGGCTTTTTCTGCCGAAAATCTCATAAAACAAGATACTTTTTACAAAAGTATGCATACTTCTTTTGAACAGGCCATACAATTTATGATTGCTAATGGCGTTTTAAGCGATTTTAAACCCAGAATAAATTCTCTTTACGAAGAAATTGTCAGGCAAAAATGGAAAAACAGAATGGATTTCCTGCAAATTACAGAGCGAATCAATGAATAACAGGCTTGTAAATCAAATTATTTCAAATTAAGTTAATAATTTAAATTAAATATAACAGGATAACTGTTTTTTAACCGTATTTTTGCAAAAATTCAACAAAAAGCAATGTTCGAAAGTACGATAGAAATAGAAAAAGAAGAGAAAAAAGAACTTTATGCCTACCAGCAAGGTGATATTGATGCCATTTTTGAGCGCATCGATAACGGTCCTGCGCAACATCACCTGCTGTATCAGCTGCCTACAGGTGGCGGAAAAACAGTGATATTCTCAGAAATTGTTCGCCGTTACTTATCAAAACATAATAAAAAAGTAGTTGTTTTAACACATAGAATTGAGTTGTGTAAACAAACTTCTAAGATGTTAAAAGGTTTTGGTGTAAAAAATAAAATTATCAATTCTAAGGTGAAGGATTTACCGGATCAAAATGATTATTCCTGTTTTGTAGCTATGGTGGAAACCTTAAAAAACCGTATTAATGATGAGAAATTATCTCTCGAAAATATTGGTTTGGTCATTATTGATGAAGCGCATTATAATTCATTCAGAAAACTTTTAAGTTCCTTTACAAATGCTTTTATATTAGGAGTAACAGCAACACCGCTGAGTTCTAATATAAAATTACCTATGAACCAGAGTTATGATGAATTAATTGTAGGAGATACTATTAGTTCATTAATAGAAAAAGGCTTTTTGGCCAAAGCCACAACATACAGCTACGATGTAGGGTTAACATCATTAAAAGTAGGTATCAACGGAGATTATACTGTAAAATCTTCTGATGATTTGTATACTAATACGCTGATGCAGGAAAAACTGGTACATGCCTACACCGAAAGATCATTAGGTAAAAAGACTTTGATTTTCAACAATGGTATCAACACCTCTTTATATGTTTATGAAACTTTCAGAGAAGCAGGATATGAAATTCGCCACCTGGATAACACCAGCAGTAACGAAGAAAGAAAAGAAATTCTGCATTGGTTTAAACATACAAAAGACGCCATATTAACTTCGGTTGGGATTTTAACAACCGGATTTGATGAACCTACAGTAGAAACCATAATTTTAAATCGTGCCACAAAATCATTAACTTTATATTATCAAATGATAGGGCGCGGTTCCAGAAAACTGCCTAATAAAGATGAATTTACCGTTATTGATTTAGGAAATAATGCAGCCCGTTTTGGTCTTTGGAGTGAGCCCGTAAACTGGCAGCACATCTTTAAATCACCTGAATTTTATTTAGAAAATTTACGTGATGATGCTGAAATTGAAATGTATTTTAAATACACAATGCCACCGGAACTGAGAGCTAAATTCAGCAATACTGAAGATGTCACTTTTGATGTTGATGAAGAACATAAACTGGCCATAAAACAAAATTTACGTTCTAAAGTAGTTTTGGATAAATCATTGGATCAACACGCAACCATGTGTGTTTACAATACCGAAACTTTACAGGAAGCTAAATTGTTAGCCAAAGAATTAGACGATGATATTGAATGCCGTATTAAACGTTATGCCAAATGTTTGAGTCAGTGCAGTAAAAATTACCGCGAATGGCTGGTAGATGATTATAAACAAAAATTAACCTTGCTGTTAGGTAAAAAGTATCGTGAGAAAATCATGAACGAACCTGATGAAGACGAGGAATAAAATAAGGAGCTGATTCCCGCTATCCGCTTTATCTTACTGTTCTTAAAGAAAGAACAGCAAGGATATCGCTGCTATCGGGGCTAAAAAACTGTTTTTCATACAAATAATAAAAACTAAACAATGTCAACACAATTCTCAGATTTAGGAATTTCGACAGCTTTATTACAATCCTTAACCGAATTGAATCTTGTTGTGCCTACAGCCATTCAGGAACAAGTAATTCCGTTGCTTTTAGCAAACAAAACAGATTTGGTTGGTTTAGCAAAAACAGGTACAGGTAAAACGGCCGCTTTTGGCTTGCCTATTTTACAATTAATTGATACTTCACAGCCAACGGTACAAGCCGTAATTTTAGTTCCAACAAGAGAATTAGGACAACAGGTTTTTAAAAATTTAGAAAGTTTTGCTAAAAATTTACCTGATGTTTCCATAGCAGCAACCTGTGGAGGAATCCCAATAAAACCCCAAATAGAACGTTTAAGCAATCCCACCCATATTGTAGTAGCAACTCCGGGACGCTTAATTGATTTATTACAACGAAAAGCCATCAGTCTTAAAGAAACCCAATTTTTAGTTCTGGACGAAGCAGATGAAATGGTAAGCATTCTAAAAGAGAGTCTGGATGAAATCGTTGCTGAACTTCCTAAAACACATCGCACTTTTTTATTCTCTGCTACCATGCCGGGAACTATAAAACAACTGATTCAGAACTATTTGCATAAAAATGTAGTACATGTTAGTGCAAACATGGAAACATCAGGAAATCAAAGTATTGATCATCAGTATATTATTGTTGATCCTATAGAAAAGTTAGATGTTTTAATGCATTTTTTAAATTCCCGAGAAGGACAGCGCGGTATTATTTTCTGCAAAACAAAAGCAGCAGTAAATAAACTGGCTAAAAATCTGGCCATCAATCGCTTTTCTTCAGGAGCATTACACGGCAGTTTGTCGCAGGGAATTCGGGATCGTATAATGGAGCAATTTCGCAAAGGACACATCAATATATTAGTAGCAACTGATTTAGCCGCCAGAGGAATTGATGTAAAAGAAATTGCTTATGTAGTCAATTATCATTTACCGGATACTTATGAAAACTATGTTCACCGTAGCGGAAGAACGGCAAGGGCAGGGGCAAACGGACTGGCTTTAACAGTATTACAAGCCGAAGAAGAAATAGAAATTGATGATTTTGAAAAGGAATTAGGAATTAAATTCACACCGTTTTCTAAACCGTCTGTTGCCAGCATCGAAGAAAACAACACTTTGCTGTGGGCAAAACAAATTTTCAAGACAAAACCCAATCACGAGGTGGAAGCCGATTTAAAAACAAAAATAAAAACGATATTTCATCATCTGACCAAGGATGAATTAATTGAAAAAATATTAGCTAACCATTTATTACAAAATAAAAACCAAACCAACGAAAAACCAGTTAAAAGACAAAAACAAAAAAAATAAAAACTGTTTGACATTCCTCTTACCAAAAAAAGAGAATGTTATTTTTAAAATTGTAAAAATATGGAAATCGTAATAATCGGAGGCGGTTTTGCCGGACTGAATCTTGCAAAAGAATTACTGAATCAGGATGGAGTGCGAGTAACTCTTGTGGATAAAAACAACTATAACTTTTTTCCTCCACTTATTTATCAGGTAGCAACAGCGTATTTAGAACCATCAAGTATTAGCTATCCTTTCAGAAAATTTTTCGCAGGAAAAAAGAATCTTCAATTTCGTTTGGGCGAGCTTATCGAAGTAATTCCTTCAGAGAATAAAATAATTCTGAGCAACGGGGAATTGTCTTATGACAAACTGGTTTTTGCAACAGGAGCAGAGACCAGCTATTTTGGAATGGAAAATGTAAAAAAGAATGCCATTCCAATGAAAACGCTCAATGATGCAATAGTGATGCGTAATACGCTGCTAAAAAACTTAGAAAAAGCGGCTATTACCAAAGATATTCGAAAACGAAGAAAATTACTTACAATTGTTGTTGCCGGAGGAGGACCTACAGGAGTAGAAATCTCAGGAATGTTTGCTGAAATGCGCAGAAATATTTTTTTAAAAGAATATCCTGAATTAGCCACCACTGCGAGTAATATATATTTAGTTGATGGTGCACCGGCATTATTAACTCCAATGAGTAAACAATCCCAGGACGATACTTATAAAGCTTTAACCGATTTAGGTGTTGTGGTAAAATTAAACAACAATGTAGTTGATTATGTCGATGATACGGTTCATTTTGCTAATGGAGAAACCATTCAGACCAAAAATTTAATTTGGGCAGCAGGAGTTACAGCACGTGAGTTTACAGGACTTCCGGCTGAAAGCTATGGACGTGGAAAACGCTTAAAAACGGACGCTTATAATAAAATTGAAGGAACCGCTAACATTTATGCCATTGGTGATACTTGTATTCAGTTTAATGATGAAGCTTTTCCGCACGGACATCCGCAAGTTGCCCAAGTGGCAATCCAACAGGGAATTAATCTGGCTAAAAACTTTAAAAATGCTATCAAAGAAAAGCCTCTGACGCCTTTTAAATATTTAGATAAAGGATCTATGGCAATTATTGGAAAGGCAAAAGCCGTAGTGGATTTACCAAAACCTAAATTGCATTTTAAAGGATTTTTTGCCTGGATTATCTGGTTATTCATTCACCTGATTTCGTTAATTACATACCGAAACAGAATAAAAACATTCTACAACTGGATGATTGCTTATTTTTCAAAAGACAATTCATTACGAATGATTATCAGACCTGATAAAAAAGTAAAAGTTGAAGACCTTGCAAAATAAAATATTTATAACAGAAAATCGATACCGAGATGTATCGGTTTTTTTATAGGATTTTTTTGAATAAGAAATAGATTACTTGAATGAAATCATTTATATTTGGCAAAAAGTAAAAATGGTAAAATTTAAAATTAAAGAGTTCTTTTTGTGTGTACTTTTCATCGCAACCTGCTTATTTATGATTAATTGTTCCTCAAAAAAAGTAAAAGTAAATGAGACAGTTGTTCAAAAAAAACGAGTTGAATTCGAATTTATTCCTAATGGTTTTCAATTGGAAACCACTGGCAATGGATTTGTAGATGTTTATCCGGACAAATTAGATATCGTAATTATAAAAGGCGAAATGCGAATAAATCCAATATACAGCAGATTCAAAACTTCTTCAGCATACGCAATTCAAATTGGAATTTCCCGATATTATCCCGGTGAAAAATCATTTAAAATTTTAGCCACTGGAGAAAAAATAATAATCAACAAAATATTTCAGTCCAGAGATGATTTTTATATGTTATCAAATTTAAAATTTTCCATACCAAATATTAAAAAAGAAGATTTGAAAGATTCAAGAGTAACACTTACAATTTTTAGAGATGAAACATCTCATTCCAGTACAAATTATGCACATTCTAATGATGAGAATACCATTTCTACTTTATTTGATTTCTAAATTTTTTTACGACAATTCAATACAGTAAAATAAAAATTACTCAGAAAGACTAATAACAGTTTATATAAGCCAAAATCATTAAATGAGGTGAAAAATTATATTGATAATATTTGAACTATAATTTATATTATGTAAAATAGAAAATTTGATTTATCAGTTATTATAATACAAAACCCTTCTGTATTGTTTGCATTAAAAAAACATTTTTTTTAGCTAAAAATGAAATTCATTATACTCTTTTATTTAGTAGTTTTGCAGTATATATTAGAAGCAACCTATGAATATAATTGCAGAACAAATAGCTGAATTTTTAAAAAAATATGCACCTTTTAATCAGCTTACATTTGATGAGTTAGCTGAAATAGCCAGCAATATTCGTGTTGTAAGTTTAGAAAAAAAGCAAACTTTATTTAAAATTAACGATCCGTTACATGATAGTTTTTATGTAGTAGCTTCAGGTGTTGTAAATATTTCAGTTATTGCAGATGCTGAAGAAAGTATTACCAATAAATGTCATGAAGGAACTATCTTTGGTTTACGGCCATTTTTTGCTAAAAATAATTATAAAGTAACTGCAAAAGCCCGAGAAGAAAGTTTAGTGTATGCTATACCTATTGCTGTTTTTAAACCGCTATTAGCTAATAATTCGGAGGTTTTAAATTTCTTATTAGAAAATTTTGCCAGCAATCTACCCGAAGACCGTTCTACACAGGGAAATATAGTTGCTGATGGGTTTTATTCTGAAAAACAATCTGAAGCACAGTTCTTTCAAACTTTAGCTTACAATACAACTCCTCTTCTAGCCACTTCTGATAATACTGCTCAGGAAGTAGCTCAGCTAATGGCGGAATCATTAAAGAATAATGTCATTATTTTTGAACGTAACGGTCCCATCGGAATTGTAACACATGCCGATTTAGCTGCTAAAATTGCAACCGGACGTTATCCGGTCAATACCCCTGTAAGCAACATTATGTCTTCACCTGTAGTAACCGTTTTAGAAAATGTATCTTTAGCCGAAGCCCAATTACTGATGTTAAAAAACAATGTAACTCATTTGTGTGTCACCGTGGACGGCACGGATAAATCGCCTATAAAAGGAGTTATTTCTGAACACGATTTAATTGCAGCACAGGCCAGTAATCCGGGTGTTTTAATCAAAGAGATTAAACGCTCATTATCTGCGAATGAACTCAAAGAAATCCGATCCAGGTTAACTAATTTAATCCAGTCATCTATTCAGAAAAACATTCCGCTAACTCATATTACAAATATTGCCAGCGAAATTAATTTTGCAATATTAAAACGTGCAGTAGAGTTATCAATTTTAGATTTAGGCTCACCTCCTGCCCGTTTTGCATGGCTGAGTATTGGAAGTCAGGGACGAAAAGAACAGCTTTTACTTACCGATCAGGATAGTATTCTGGTTTTTGAGGATGTAGCCCAGGATAAATATATTGAGGTGAAAGACTATTTTTTGAATCTTGGCAAAAAGACTACAACTACCTTAGAAAAAATCGGATACAAACTATGCCCCCACGGACATATGGGAAGTAACATGATGTGGTGTAAATCATTGAGTGACTGGATAAAACAATACAACAACTGGATGAATACTACAAGAGAAAATACTGAAAACCTGAGTAGTATTTTCTTTGATTATGAATTAGTTATTGGAGAACAGAAAATAGAAACAGCGATTAACAATATTGTATTTGAGAATGCCTATAACAATACACTGTTTTTTGATTTTTTGGGGAATGATGCTTTACGAAAAAATTCTCCGCTAAGTTTTTTCAAGAAATTCATAGTGGAAGAAGAAGGTATTCATAAAGATAAATTCGATATAAAAACCAGGGCGATCATGCCATTAGTTGACAGCGCAAGACTTTTTACCTTAAGTTATGAAATCAAAGGAATCAATAATACCTATACCAGGTTTAAACAATTAGCAATAGCTGATCCTAAACATGCTGAAATTTACCTGAATTGTGCTGAAGCGTATTTATTTTTAACAAAAATAAGAACTTTAGAAGGTTTAAAAAATGAAGATTCCGGACAATATATTAACTTAGAGGAACTATCAAAAATTGATAGAGAAAAACTTAAAAATGCCCTGATTCCGATGAAGGAATTGGAAGAATTAATTAAAGACAAGTTTCAACTTACTCAATTCTCATAAGTTTATGCTAGACTGGTTAAAAAATATAAATAAAGAACATCCGGAATTTTGGAAAGAATATTTGGCTAAATTTTCTAAAAAATCAAATCGGTATGTTATTATATCCACGGAATCCACAGGAGATTCTTTAGAGAAAGATGTTATCACCTATATCAGTGCTTTTGCTGTAGTAGATAATTCTATTTTGATAAAGGACAGTTTTGAAACTATTTTATTGCAGTATCGCTTTTTGCACGACAATCATCTTTCTAATGAATACATCATTGAAAGTAAGCTATTAAAATTATCCGAACCGGAAGCTTTAAAAACATTTGTTGAATATCTTGGGAATAGTATTCTTGTAGGTCATCAGGTAGAAAGAGATGTAGAAATGCTTAATGCAACTTTAGAACGACTCGATTGTGGAAAATTACGCAATGAGGCACTGGATATTGATATTATGCATCGAAAACTAAATGACCTTCCGGAAGAAAAAGAGTTTTCACTGGAGGAATTAACAGAAAACTACAACATCCACCAAACTAAAAATGATACTGTAACTGAAAAAGCATACAACATTGCTTTACTCTTTTTGAAACTAAAATTTAAATTGGGATTAAAATAAAAAAATAGCTGCTTCAAAAATGAAGCAGCTATTTTTTTTATTATTTCTTTTCGTTTTGAATCTCTTCAATAATTTCAGGATTCAGTAACGTACTGGTATCTCCGTAATCAGTGAAGTTACCTTCTGCAATTTTTCTGAGGATTCTTCGCATAATCTTACCGGAACGGGTTTTAGGCAATCCGGAAACGAACTGAATCTTATCTAATTTTGCAATCGGGCCTACGTGATCAGTAATATGCTGATTGATTTCGATAAATAAATTTTCTTTATTTCTGACTTCGCCAGTTTCTTTTAATATCACATAACCATATAAAGCATTTCCTTTTACATCATGAGGAAAACCTACAACAGCACTTTCGGCAACTGCCGGATGCTCATTAATCGCATCTTCAATAGGTGCTGTTCCTAAATTATGTCCGGAAACAATAATCACATCATCTACTCGACCTGTAATTCTGTAATACCCTACTTCATCTCGTAAAGCACCGTCTCCTGTAAAATATTTTCCGGGATATTGAGAAAAATAAGTGTCTTTATAACGCTGGTGGTCATTCCAGATTGTTCTTGCCATTCCCGGCCATGGAAATTTGATGCACAAACTACCTACAACCTGATTCCCTTCAATTTCATTGCGTTTGTCATCCATCAATACTGCCTGAATTCCAGGTAAAGGGAAAGTCGCATACGTTGGTTTTGTTGGGGTAATAAAAGCTAATGGCGAAATCATAATTCCTCCTGTTTCCGTTTGCCACCAGGTATCCACAACAGGGCATTTTTTATCTCCTACGTGATCGTTAAACCAGTGCCAGGCTTCCTCATTGATAGGTTCACCTACTGAACCAATAACTTTTAAGCTTTTTAAAGGATATTTTTGAACGTATTCTAATTTTTCTTTTGCTAAAGCTCTGATAGCTGTTGGTGCTGTATAAAACTGGCTCACTTTATGTTTTTCAATCACCTGCCAGAAACGACTGTGATCAGGATAAGATGGAACTCCCTCAAAAATTACTGTGGTAGCTCCATTTAATAAAGGTCCGTATAATATATAAGAATGTCCTGTTATCCAGCCAATATCGGCGGTACACCAGTGCACATCATTTTCTTCATAGCTAAATACATTTTTAAAAGTATAAGCGGTAAAAACCATATAACCTGCAGTAGTGTGCACCATTCCTTTCGGATTTCCTGTAGATCCGGAAGTGTAAAGGATAAACAGAGGATCTTCTGCATCCATGATTTCGGCAACACTATTATCTGAAGCTTCATCTAATAAAGGCTGTAACCAAATGTCTCTGCCTTCTGTCATGTTTACTGCTGTGTTGGTTCTTTTTACTACCAAAACGGTGCTAACTGACTGACAATTTTGTAATGCTTCATCAACAATCTCCTTAAGTTCGATAGTTTTAGCCCCACGGAAACCACCATCTGAAGTAATTACCATTTTACTTTGACTGTCATTAATTCTGGTTGCTAAAGCTTTAGAGGAAAAACCGGCAAAAACTACTGAGTGTATCGCTCCAATTCTTGCACAGGCTAAAATAGCTACTGCTAATTCGGGAATCATAGGCAAATAAATACACACCCGATCTCCTTTTTTAATGCCCTGCTCACGCAAAACATTTGCCATTTTACACACTCTCTGGTGCAATTCATTATAGGTAATATGTAACGCTTCTTCGTCAGGATTGTTGGGTTCAAAAATTATAGCCGTTTTCTCCCCTCTTTTGTTTAGATGTCTGTCAATACAGTTTTTGGTAACATTTAATTTAGCCCCTGCAAACCATTGAACATCGGCTTCAGTCATGTCAAATTCTACCACTTTATCCCATGGCTGGTACCAGGTAAAATTTTCTTCTGCTATTTTTCCCCAAAACTTTCTTGGTTCGCGAATTGATTTATTGTAATGCTTAAAATATTGCTCTAAATTATCAACTTTATAGTAACTCATCCTTTGTTTATATTTTTTATAAATATATTAAATCTCTATCTATTCTTTTAAAAAAATAAATCATTAATCAGTGCAATTTAATTAAAATAACGAAAAAGAATCTTAATAAAAATGCAAAATCATGAAAAAACGCTTTAATACTGATTATTTTTAAAATATCAAAAAGCGAACTTTCCGGCTACTTTGCTTATTTTTAATTAACAAGAAGTCTAATTTGTGTGATTTCTCACTAGAGTCATTTCTTTAGGGGTCGTAAGATTTTTTTGAGTGAATTATTACCCAAATCCAATTAAATTATTTTTTATTTCTAATGAAACCCCGTTAATTAAACTAATTAATACAACAAAGTTGTAATTTCAATAAGTTAATTGGATTTTATTTAAGTACCTGAGCAATTCCAATTAAAATCCCTTCCGGACCACGAATATAACACAATCTATAAGCGTCCTGATAATGCACTACTTCGTCTACAAGTTGTGCACCATGCTTGTAAAGTCTTTCTAAAGTATCATCAATATCAGCCACGGCAAACATGACACGTAAATATCCCAGGGAATTTACCGGAGCGGTACGATGATCTTCTATTACTTCTGGATTTATGAATCTTGATAGTTCGAGTCGGCTGTGGCCATCGGGTGTTACCATCATGGCAATTTCTACAGATTGATTGCCAAGACCAGTTACACGACCCGCCCATTCGCCTTCAATCATGGCTCTTCCTTCTAATTCTAAGCCGAGTTCTTGGAAAAAAGCAATAGCATTGTCTAGCGATTCTACCACAATCCCCACATTGTCCATTCGGAGTAAATTGCTTTTTGACATTGTCTTAGATTTAAGTTTATACAAATATTGAAATCATCACACCTGTATTCCGCAAACTTGTCGATTAGGGTGCCACAACTTACACTTACTTCTTTTCTGTTGTTTGTAAATTAAATACTGTTCCTGCCGGGTCTTGTATCCAATGCATGTTTTTAGGTATTTCCTCAATTTCATCACAGGTTTCTACCCCATTTGACAACAAATATTCCTGTGCCTCACCAACATTTGGAACCGTTAGCTGCAACCAGGTTTCTGAATGAGTGTAGTTGTCTACACAGTCTAACCAAATTACATTATTACCAAATTTTACTTCGTGAGTTCTGGAAACAGTGGGATTCGTAATTGGTTTTTCTTCTACCTCTAATTTTAAAATGTCTCTGTAAAAAGCCACTGTTTTATCATATTTACTTTTAGGAATTTTTATCGCAATATTAATTCCAGCTTCAAATTTTATATCCATGGTCTTAATGATTTTTTAGGTTGATTTAAAGTTTTGAGTTCAAATTTTGAATTACAAATATTTACCGCAAATTCGCAAATTATTTTCAAACTAGTAGATTTTAACGCATTTAGTCTTCAAGTTTTACAAATTTGCTTTTGATAGTATCTAACAAATATAGTTCGGGCTTACAATAAGCACAATCTTTAGAATAATAACCTACGCTATCTGGAGGATTTACAATCAATAATCTACTGTTTATTTTAAATTCGTAACCTACACTTGAAGCAGGAATTTCTATTAATTTTCCATTTTGTGCATTTATTGCTATTCCAACAGCACAAGGTGAGCCACATCCCCAATAATTGATAATATATTTTCCTGCAAAATTTATCTCTTCCTTTTCAAATGATTGTTTAATTCTGGTTTTGTAATATCTTGAAAATGTACTGATATTTGTATTCAGTTCTAAATTGGATTTTGTTGACAGTATTTTTTTTACGGGGAAGGAATCAAATTTATATTTTGTTTCAAATTTTATTTTTCCACATTCTAATTTGTTTATATTTTTTTTTATCGGCACATTTTGTTGCAAATAATTATCTTTTTTGCATCCATAAATTAGGATGAAAAATATAAGAATTTTAAATAAAATTATTTGTTTCATTTTGAATAGTGATAAACAGGATTGAAATGGTGGCTGAACAAAAATATTAAGTAATAAGTTATTAGCGGCTAGCTCTATATCGCAACACCGCTTCCGGCAATGACTTTTAATTGGTCGTCAAACATTTTCCAAACTCGCAAATAACGAAAATTTCCTTCAAAGTGTTGCTCCAGCATTTTCCCCCGCAATAGAACCAGTTCCGCAACCAACATCTAAAACTGACATTCCTTCCTTCAAAATCGATTTAAGAGTTCTGTTATCAACATTTAAACTTCTATTGTCAAATATTTTTGTTGCTGCCTGTCCGTCTCTTTCTATATGTTTATTGTTTTTCATTTATGCTTGTTTTTATTTATTTACAACTTGAAGACAGGTTTTTAATTTCTTTGGATGTACAAGCGGGACGCTTGCACCAGCTGAGGGCTTAATTAAATGTATAATTATGAAAGCTTATTACTTTACCTGACTTTAAATGTTTTAATTGGAAAGAACTTCCGCCAATAATATCTGATTTACTTCCGAATTCAAATTCATCACCCATTTCTAAACTGATGTTATTTGGATTCAAATATTCTGATTTTATTGTAAAGTTTTGATTTGCATTTGCGGTTAAGGTTATTTCTAATTTTTCGTTGTCTAAAGACTTAATTTTAAGATTCGTATCTAAAACTAAATTTTTCTTTTCAAAAGGATTTTCGAATTTCATATTTTAAGTATTTATTTTTTCGAGGAGAAGCTGCAATAATTCATTTGCATTTTTAAAATTATCTTTTTGTTCATCTATGACTTGAATATCTTTAACGCCGTGAAAAAGATTATTTCGGAATCTATAGACAATTATAACCATTGCTAAAATTATATCATGTACGTTTTCATTATTTCCTAGTAAAACTTCGGCTACAAGTTCTTGTCTATCGCTTTGTCTAAAATTTAAATGTTGAAATCTACCGTTTAAAGTTGAATTGGTAACATATCTATTTTTAAAGTAATCCAAAAATCTTTGAAAATCATTGATATCAAATTGATGCTGTTGTAACTCTTGTTCGGTTGTCGCGATTGAGAAATTTGAAAGACATACATAACTATCAAATACGTTCCAAATCAAAGCGAAATCTTTGACGCTCGTTAAATCTTCTTCGTTTAAATTAATTCCAAACCTGTTGTTTAACCAATTTCTCATCATGTCTGATTTATGTTCGATGTTTTTTGCGCTTGCAGCTAACTTGTTTATACTCGCTATAAAGTAGCGCTTATACACCCAAAATTGGGTCGATTGTCGCTATTAAGTAACTTTATTTATTCTCAAATATATAAAATTTATCATACAAATTATTAATTTGAGAATATTTACTAAAAGCCCTTTAATTGTGGAGTTACTAGATGAGATTGCTTTGCTTCGTGCCTCGCAACTCCTCGCAATGAACTATTGGGTGGTGAATTATGGAAACAACTCCTTCTTCCTTAGCCCTGATGGTAGCGGCATCCTTTTTATTTTGTCCTTCGACAGGCTCAGGATGACAAAATAAAAGATACAGCGGACAGCAGGAACAATAGCGTTTAAATAAAGAAAAAGTGCTGCTCCTGAAAATTAGGCACAAAAAAAGGCGAAGTAAACAAATACTCCGCCTTTTTGGAATTAACAATAATTGTAATTATACAATTTTTTTCATTGCAGTCATTGATTCTCTCAACCATGCTCCCACTTCTTCAACTGGGTGGTTACGGATGATATCATTTACTTCAATTAATTCTTTATTATCTACACCGTTGTTTCCGTTGTTAAATGGACGACCAATTAAGTTTGATGGTGCATTTTTAACGTACTCAGCGATTAATGGCTTACAAGCGTGGTCAAATAAGTAACATCCGTACTCAGCTGTATCAGAGATTACACGGTTCATTTCGAACAATTTCTTTCTTGCAATAGTGTTTGCAATAAGTGGTGTTTCGTGTAATGACTCGTAGTAAGCAGACTCTTCGATGATTCCTGAATCAGTCATTGCTTCGAAAGCTAATTCTACTCCGGCTTTAACCATAGCTACCATTAATACTCCATTATCGTAGTATTCCTGCTCAGAGATTTCAACGTCTCCAGCTGGAGTTTTTTCAAAATTAGTTGCTTCAGTAGCAGCTCTCCAGGTTAATAAGTTTTTATCGTCATTAGCCCAGTCTTCCATCATTGTTTTAGAGAAATGACCTGAGATAATATCATCCATATGTTTCTGGAACAACGGACGCATGATGTCTTTTAATTCTTCTGCTACATTAAAAGCAGCGATTTTAGCAGGATTAGACAAACGGTCCATCATGTTAGTGATACCACCATGTTTTAATCCTTCTGTGATAGTTTCCCATCCGTATTGGATTAATTTAGATGCATATCCTGGCTCAATTCCTTCAGCTACCATTTTGTCAAAACACAAGATAGACCCTGTTTGTAACAAACCACAAAGGATAGTTTGCTCTCCCATTAAATCTGATTTTACTTCCGCTACGAAAGAAGAACGTAAAACCCCTGCTCTGTTTCCTCCTGTTGCAACAGCATAAGCTTTTGCCTGATCTAAACCTACTCCGTTTGGATCATTTTCAGGGTGAACAGCGATTAGTGTAGGTACACCAAATCCTCTTTTGTATTCTTCACGTACTTCAGAACCCGGACATTTAGGAGCACACATAATAACTGTTAAGTCTTTACGAATTTGCATTCCTTCCTCTACGATATTAAAACCATGAGAATATGATAAAGTAGCTCCTTGCTTCATTAATGGCATAATTGCAGTAACTACAGCAGTATGTTGTTTATCTGGTGTAAGGTTACATACTAAATCAGCAGTTGGAATTAATTCTTCATAAGTTCCCACATTGAAACCATTCTCAGTAGCATTTCTGTAAGAAGCTCTTTTTTCAGCAATAGCTTCAGCACGCAAAGCGTAAGAAATATCTAAACCTGAATCTCTCATGTTCAACCCCTGGTTTAAACCCTGAGCACCACAACCAACAATAACTACTTTTTTACCTTTTAAAGCTTCGATTCCATTAGCAAATTCTGATTGATCCATGAATTCGCATACGCCTAATTGTTCTAATTGTAATCTAAGTGGTAATGAATTGAAATAATTTGCCATTTTTTAATATTTAATTTATGATTTTAATTCCTCTAATAATAAACTTGTAACTTCCATTTTTTCTTTAGAAACAGAAATTCTTCCTGAACGTACAAATTGCATAATTCCAAAAGGCTTTAATTTTGAATGCAATTCTTCAATTTCAGAACGTCTTCCTGATTTTGATATAACAAAAAAGTCTCTGGATACGGTAACAATTTCAGAATGACTTTCTTTGATGATGTTTTGAATTTGTCTCTCGTCAAATAACAAATTAGAAGCGATTTTAAATAAAGCACTTTCCAGGAAGATAGTCTCTTCATCTACGTGATAAAAAGCTTTGATAACTTCAATTTGTTTTTCAATCTGACCTACAATGTTCTGTACCCATTTTTCAGTAGTATCTACTACGATTACAAATCTGGAAACGTTTTCAATTTCAGATTCGGATACATTTAAACTCAATATATTAATGTGGCGTTTCAGGAATATCCCGGATATTCTGTTTAGTAAGCCTACATTGTTTTCTGAATAAACAGAAATAGTGAATGTTTTATTTTCTTCCATAATATTAACTTAATCTGATGTCAGAAACCGAAGCTCCTGTTGGAATCATTGGAAATACGTTGTTCTCTTTCTCCACCATAACTTCAAGGAAATAAGAGTCTTTAGAAGCTAACATTTCAGCTATTGCTTCATCTAATTCTTCTCTTTTAGTTACTTTTCTGGCTTTGATATAATAACCTTCTGCAATAGCACAGAAATTTGGATTAGTCATCACCGTTGAAGCATATCTGTAGTCAAAAAACAATTCCTGCCATTGACGTACCATTCCTAAAAATTCGTTGTTTAACACTACAATTTTAACCGGAACCTGTGTCTGATGAATCGTTCCTAATTCCTGGATGTTCATCTGAAAACCACCATCACCAATAATAGCTACTACTTCACGATCGGGTCTTCCCATTTTAGCACCTATGGCTGCCGGCAAAGCGAACCCCATAGTTCCTAATCCTCCGGAAGTAACATTACTCTTAGTTTGATTGAATTTAGCATAACGGCAGGTAAACATCTGGTGTTGTCCTACGTCAGAGACCATAATTGCATCACCATTAGAATGTTTATTGATCATTTCAATAGTTTCTCCCATCGAAATTCCTTTACCGTTTGTTGGCGCTAACTCTTCGTTGATAACTGCATCTAATTCAATTTCGTATTTCTTCTTGAATTCATTATGCCATTCTTCGTGAGAATTCTTTTCAATAAGTGGTAACAAAGCCGTTAATGCCTCTTTTAAATCAGCTAATACAGCAACTTCTGTTTTAACGTTTTTATCAATTTCAGCAGGGTCAATTTCAAAATGAACAACCTTGGCCTGTTTGGCATAAGTAGCTAAATTTCCAGTTACACGATCATCAAAACGCATTCCTAATGCAATTAATACATCACATTCGTTTGTTAAAATGTTAGGACCGTAATTTCCGTGCATCCCTACCATTCCTACGTTTAACTCATGTTCAGTAGGCAAGGCAGAAAGTCCTAAAATAGTCCAGGCTGCAGGAATACCTGATTTTTCAATTAAAGCTTTCAGTTCTTCTTCGGCCTTACTTAAAATAATTCCCTGACCAAAAATGATCATTGGCTTTTTAGCCGAATTGATTAATTGAGCCGCTTCCTGAACCTTATTCATTTTTAAAACAGGTTTAGGATGATAGCTTCTGATATCTGAACATTTTTTATAACTAAAATCTAATGTATCAAATTGGGCATTTTTAGTAATATCAACTAATACCGGTCCGGGACGGCCGGAACGCGCAATATAAAACGCTTTTGCCATAATTTCCGGAATCTCATCTGCTTCTGTAATTTGGTAATTCCATTTGGTTACCGGAGTCGAAATTCCGATAATATCTGTTTCCTGGAATGCATCTGAACCCAGTAAATGTTTCCCTACTTGTCCGGTAATACATACCATTGGTGTAGAATCGATTTGCGCATCGGCAATTCCCGTAACTAAGTTAGTAGCTCCCGGTCCGGAAGTTGCAATCGCTACTCCTACTTTTCCGGTTGCTCTGGCAAACCCCTGAGCAGCATGCGCAGCTCCTTGTTCGTGACGCACCAAAACATGGTGCAATTGATCCTGAAATTTATATAATTCGTCATAAACCGGCATAATAGCACCACCCGGGTAACCATAAACCAAATCTACTCCTTCGGCTAATAAGCATCTGATAACTGCTTCTGCTCCTGATATTTTCATAATTTATCTTTTCAAAAAACTCAATCGTAACAACAGTATTAAATCAATTAGATTCTTAGTGTTCTGCTGTTACAACTGATATTATTATTTAATATTTGTCAGTAACACATCCTTCAGATGCACTGGATACTGAACGCATATATTTAAGTAAAACTCCTTGTTTAATTGGTGATTCCGGTTTTTTCCAATTGGCTTTACGTTTCGCTAATTCTTCATCGGAGATTTGCATATTGATGGTATTTTTTACCGCATCAATTGTAATAACATCTCCATTTTCGATTAAAGCAATTCCGCCACCTTCGTAAGCTTCCGGAGTTACATGTCCTACTACGAAACCGTGAGAACCTCCAGAGAAACGTCCGTCAGTGATTAAAGCTACCGTACTTCCTAAACCAGCTCCCATAATAGCAGAAGTTGGTTTTAGCATTTCAGACATTCCGGGACCACCTTTTGGGCCGCAATAGCGGATGATGACGACATTCCCCGGTTTCACTTCCCCGGCTTGAATTCCTCTTATAACTTCTTTTTCTCCTTCAAAAACGACAGCTGTACCTTCAAAAAATTCTCCTTCTTTACCGCTGATTTTTGCCACACAACCTTCTGAAGCAATATTTCCATATAAAATTTGAATATTTCCAGTTGGTTTTAATGCTTTATGAATTTCAAAAATTACTTCCTGTCCATCATTTAAATCCGGAACTGAAGCCAAATTTTCGGCAATAGTTTTACCTGTTACAGTTAAACAATCTCCGTGTAAGAAACCTTCTTTTAATAAATATTTCATTACTGCCGGTACTCCACCAACATTGTGTAAATCTTCCATTAAATATTTCCCACTTGGTTTCAAGTCGGCTAATAATGGCGTTTTATCACTGATATCCTGAAAATCTTTCAAAGTTAATTCGATACCCACTGAATGAGCCATGGCAATTAAGTGCATTACCGCATTGGTAGAACCTCCTAAAACAGCAACCATTGTAATTGCATTTTCAAAAGCTTTACGCGTCATAATGTCACGTGGCTTGATATCTTTTTCCAGTAATATTCTGATAGCTTTTCCTGCATCAATACATTCTTGTTTTTTTTCAGGACTTAAAGCTGGATTGGAAGAACTGTATGGCAAACTCATTCCCAAAGCTTCAATTGCTGATGACATTGTATTAGCGGTGTACATTCCACCACAGGCACCTGCACCGGGACAGGCATTTTGAATTACTCCTTTAAAATCTTCCGGAGTAATTGTATTTTTAATTTTCTTACCTAAAGCTTCAAAAGCAGAAACAATATTTAAATCTTCTCCTTTCCATTTTCCCGGATGAATAGATCCTCCGTAAACCATTATAGAAGGACGATTTACTCTTCCCATAGCCATTAAAGCTCCCGGCATGTTTTTATCACAACCCGGAACAGCAATCATACCGTCATACCATTGTGCTCCCATTACAGTTTCGATAGAGTCAGCAATCACATCACGCGAAACTAAAGAAAAACGCATTCCGTCATTCCCATTAGAAATACCATCACTTACTCCAATAGTATTGAAAATCAGTCCTACTAAATCTTCTTTCCATACTCCGGTTTTTATATCCTGAGCCAGATCATTCAGGTGCATGTTACATGGGTTTCCATCATATCCCATACTTACAATACCTACCTGAGCTTTTTTAAGATCTTCTTCAGTTAATCCCAGTGCATACAACATTGCCTGAGAGGCCGGTTGTGTTTCATCCTGAGTAATTGTCCTGCTATATTTATTTAATTCCATTGTATTTTTATTTTATTTTTTGTCTAATATAATTCCAAAAAAAAACTCCCAATTGATGGGAGTTATATAATATTATTTTTCAATTATATTAATAGCTTCCCTTATGCACTTGTTGATACAACAATGACATTAACGACAGAAACTATTACAATTGAATTTTTCATTTTCTTTTTTTGATGCAACAAAAGTATAAAAACCTTTATATTTAAAAAAATAAAAAATAAAATTTTACGAATTTCTTATCATTAAATGTAATTATCTGTCAAAACATTCTATTATACTATTGTCGATTGCCCTAAATGTACATTATCATTATTAAAATACATCAGATCATCTTTGTTTAAAATAAAGTTCGAAACAAATTCTCCTACTTCATTGGTTCCAAATTTAGTATCTGAATTTAAATCTATAGTAACCACATTGTATTCTATTGCTTTCTCCACCCCTTCATAGATTTTTTTAGCCTCTTCAGTTAAACCAAAATGTTCTAACAACATTGCTGCCGATAGTATTGCCGCAAACGGATTAGCAATATTTCTTCCTTTAGCATGCGGATAAGAACCATGTACGGGTTCAAACAACGCATTTTTTCTTCCTAAAGATGCTGACGGCAAAACTCCGATAGAACCTGTAATTACACTGGCTTCATCAGACAACATATCTCCAAATAAATTTCCTGTCAAAATAACATCAAATTGTTTTGGATTCGATATAATCTGTTTTGCTGCATTATCTGCAAATAAAAAATCCAGTACCACATCAGGATAATCTGTACTAATCTTTTTAACTACTTTTCTCCACAAACGGGAAGATTCTAAAACATTAGCCATATCTACTAATGTGAGCTTTTTTCTTCTCTTTTGTGCAGACTGAAAAGCCAGATGGGCAATTCTTGTAATCTCATCTTCTGAATACTCACATAAATCAGAAGCGACTGTTCCGGATGCATTCAGTTTTTTTTCGCCAAAATAAATTCCGGCTGTCAGTTCTCTGTAAATAACAAAATCTACACCTTCTACAATTTCTCTTTTTAAAGGAGAAACATCAAGCAAACCTTTAAAAGGCTTAAGCGGTCTGATATTTGCAAAAAGCCCCAACTCTTTTCTCAACTTTAACAATCCATTTTCCGGACCGGAATCTGAAGCGGTATCAACACCATATTTAGGGTCTCCAATTGCTCCAAGTAAAACAGCATCAGTATTAAGACACAAATTCAAGGTTTGCTCAGGAAGTGAAGAACCTGTTTTATCCAGCGCAACAGCACCTATAAGTGCGTCTTCAAAAATAAAATCATGCTCATAAACCACCCCTACAGCATACAAGGCTTTTTTGGCCTGCAAAATTACCTCCGGTCCTATCCCGTCTCCCGATAATACAGCTACTTTTAAGTTCATGTGGATTGTTTTTTTAATTAAAAAGCTGCAAATTTAATCATTTAAAAACTCCTAATCCCTAACTATCGCTTAATTAAATCACCTTCTATTTTTGAAGCTGCTATAATCAAATGAATATCGTCATCTAAAACTTCTTTTTTAACATCAGCAAATTTCAAAAACTCAACATAAACCACATCTAATTGTGTTTTTGTCAATTCGTAACCTACTTTTTTAGCACGGTAAGCTAATGCTGCCCTACCACTTCTGGCAGTAAGCACAATTGATGATTCATTGACTCCTACATCTACAGGATCAATAATTTCATAAGTAGCTCTGTTTTTAATCACACCGTCCTGATGAATTCCGGAGCTGTGTGCGAAAGCATTTGCTCCCACAATTGCTTTATTTGGCTGTACCATCATCCCCATACTTTCAGAAACCAAACGACTCATTTCATTTAGTTGTCTGGTATTGATATCTGTATATAAATTCAAATCCGGATGTTGCTTAAATATCATTACTACTTCTTCAAGTGCTGTATTTCCGGCTCTTTCACCAATACCATTAATAGTACATTCTATCTGACGTGCGCCATTAATAGCTCCTGAAATAGAATTGGCTGTTGCCATACCTAAATCATTATGACAGTGGCATGATATAGTTACATTATCAATCCCTTTTACATTTTCTTTAAGGTATTTTATTTTGGCACCATATTCATCAGGCAGACAGTATCCGGTTGTATCAGGAATATTCAACACTGTAGCTCCTGATTTAATAACTTCTTCACACACTTGTGCCAAGAATGCATTATCAGTTCTTCCGGCGTCTTCTGCATAAAACTCTACGTCTTCCACATAAGATTTTGCATGAGCTACAGCTGCTTTTGCTCTGGCTATAATATCTTCTCTGGTAGTATTTAACTTGTGTAAAATATGAGAATCAGATGTTCCAATACCCGTATGAATACGTGGTCTTTTTGCGTGTTTTAAAGCTGCAGCAGCCACATCGATATCATTTTTAACCGCTCTGGTAAGACCACAAACTGTAGCATTTTGTACAATTTTACTAATCTCCGTAACAGATAAAAAATCTCCGGGACTGGAAACAGGAAATCCGGCTTCGATGATATCAACTCCCATTCCGTCTAATCGTTCAGCTATAATGAGTTTCTGATTGGTATCTAATTTACATCCCGGGACTTGTTCGCCATCACGCAAAGTGGTATCAAAAATTTGGACTTTCTCTCTATTCATTTTCATTTATTTAATGTAATTTCACATCTTGATAACAAAAATATATTCTTTACTTTGTATATAAAATTCATTTTATTTGAATATACTGTTCATAAGCCTATCAAAGAAGGTTTAAATAATTAAAAATCAACTAGTTAAATCTATTTATTTTACAATGGCTAACCATCAAAAAGATTTTTTATTCGTTCTGATAAAGTCCTTATCCAAATCTGAAAAACGACAATTTAAGATTTTCGCGAGTCGATTGGAGACCAGTTCGAATACAAAATTCATTGAACTATTTAATATTTTAGACAAATCAGAAAGTTATGATGAGAAACTTATTTTAAAAAGTGGCATCATTAAAAAAGTACAATTATCAAATTTAAAATCGTATTTGTACAAGCAAATATTAGTAAGTATAAGACTAAATATTCCCAGTCAGAATATCCGTTATCAGCTAAGAGAGCAAATCGACTTTGCAACTATATTATACAATAAAGGTTTGTATAAGCAAAGTTTGAAGATTTTGGATAAAACCAAAACCCAGGCCATAGAAAATGACGAAAAGTTAATGGCTTATGAAATTGTAGAATTTGAAAAACTAATCGAATCGCAATACATCACCCGAAGTATTCAGGGACGTGCCGACGAATTAGTTATTCAGGCAAAAGAATTGAATTACCAAAATACCATTTCCAGCAAACTGTCTAATTTATCTTTACAGCTGTATGGAATCATGCTTAAAACGGGCTATGTAAAAAGTGATGAAGAATATAATTATATTGACGATTATTTCAACAAACATATATCTAAATTAGACGAAAACAAGTTTGGCTTCCGGGAAAAGTACTGGTTTTACAATGCTAACCTATGGCGTAGTTTCTTAGTTCAGGACTTTTTGGGCAGTTATAAATTTGCCTCTAAATGGGTAACTCTTTTTTACGACAATTCAAATATGATTTTCTTAAATCCGGTGTTTTTCCTAAAAGGAAATAACTATTTACTGGAATCCTTATACATGTTAAAGTATCAAACCAAATTCAAAAAATACTTAACATTACTCGAAGAAACCATTAAAGACCCCCGTTTTCCTATTAATGATAACATCGCCTCATTAGCATTTTTATACGTTTACAACAATAAATTAAATTATCATATCATGGAAGGAACTTTTGCGGAAAGCGAATATTTAATTCCTGAGGTTTTAAACAAATTAAAAATTCACAACGAACATTTAGACGAACATCACGAAATGTTGTTTTTCTATAAAATTGCCAGTATTTATTTTGGTATTGAAAAATACAATGAATCTATTTTCTATTTAGAAAAAATCATTAATAATAAAAATTTGAGTATGCGTGAAGATTTAATGTGTTTTGCACGCATCTTATGCCTGATTGCTCATTATGAACTTGGAAAAGATTATTATTTAGAAAGCCAGTTGAAAAACACTTATAAATTTCTAATCAAAATGAATGATTTGCATGAAGTTCAGAAAGAAATTATCCGATTCCTTAAAAACCTGAATTCTATTTATCCAAGCGATATCAAAAAAGAGTTTGTAAAAATGAAAGAACGTTTTATAGAATTAGAACAAAATACTTATGAAAAAAGAGCTTTTCTGTATCTCGACATTATTTCCTGGCTGGAAAGTAAAATAGAAAACCGAAAAATAAGTGATATTATCAAAGAAAAAGCAAAATTGAGTAACCGATAATAACAAAGAGAGAAATAAAACTTCTCTCTTTGTTATTTCAATTCTTTTCTGCCCCGGAGTATATCTTTAAATGAGCAACATTTTACCACTTCTTCTTCCCCATCAATCATAATAGGTAAATAAATAAATTCTACTTCTGAAAGATCCTCTTTCAAATAAAAAGCTACGTCATCAAACTTAAAAAACCATTCTTTATCATACTGTCGTTTATGGATTGTTGCATCTTTTATCAGCAATATCTCTTTTAATCGTCTCATAAATGGTTTAATTTTTTACAAAAATAATCCAGTCCTATAATTAAAACAAATTCTCCAACTTGCTTTTCAAATTATTATTATAGCATTGTTTTAACTATTGTACAGAATCATTCCTATATATGCACTAATATTGATAATTATAACAAAAATTTAGCGATTAAAATTATTGCTGTTTTATAAATTTAAATACTTTTGCACACTTAACTAATTTAACTAATTAATAATGAAAAAATTATTTTTATTACTTTCTGCCTCTGCCGTACTATTTTCTTGTAGTAAAGTTGGTAAAGACGAATACATTATCACAGGTACTGCAAAAGGAATTGAAAACGGAAAAACTGTAATTCTTCAAACACAGGATCCAAGCGGAATGGGTGGATTAATAAACATTGATACTGTAAAAGTTGAGAATGGTAAATTTGAAATTAAAGGAAAAGTTACAGAACCTTCTTTTCATGTACTTCAATTAGAATCGGTTAATGATAAAATTCCATTTATTCTTGAAGAAGGAGAAATTAACATTGAAGTTAACAAAGATAGTATTCAAAAATCTAAAATTTCCGGTACATACAACAATGACGAATATGTGAAATTCAATGAGGAAATGAAAGTGGTTCAAAAGAAATTAATTGATTTTCAATCAGCTAATATGCTTAAAATGAATCAGGCTCAACAAACTAAAGACACGGCAACTATTACTAGTCTGATGAATGAATATCAAAAGATTCAGGAAGAAGTGGGTACTAAATCTAAAGAAAAATACATTACTTATGCTGAATCACACCCAAAATCTTTTATTAGTGCTTTAATCATTCAAAGCATGTTACAAGATCCTTCTGCTGATGTAAAACAAGCAGAAAAAATCTATAATGGTTTTGATGAAGAATTGAAAAACACTAAACCAGGTAAAGCTATTAAAGAAAGACTTACTGCTGTAAATTCTTCTGTACCGGGTGCTCCGGGAGCTGCTCCTGCGCCAGGTGACGCTAAATGAAGAGCAGATTTTTCAGCACCCAATCCGGAAGGGAAAGTAATTTCTCTTAAAGAAAGCCTGGGAAAAGTTACAATAGTTGATTTTTGGGCATCATGGTGCGGTCCCTGCAGACAGGAAAATCCAAATATTGTAGCATTATACAAAGAGCTGCATTCAAAAGGATTAAACATCATAGGTGTATCCTTAGACAAAGATCCAGCTAAATGGAAAGAAGCTATTGCAAAAGATAAATTGACATGGAATCAGGTTTCTAATTTAAAAGGGTGGGAAGAACCAATTGCTGCTCAATATAAAGTTGACGCTATACCCGCCACTTTTATTCTTGATGCTTCCGGAAAAATAGTTGCAAGAGACTTAAGAGGTGCTGAATTGAAAGCAAAAATCATAGAACTTTTAGCTAAATAATATATTTTTAGCGATTCAAATAAAAAATCTCCCTTGTGGAGATTTTTTATTTTATTCAATTCCAATACGTTATAAACACCTTTAAAAATATTGCAAAAATAGTCCGAAATTAGTTTGCAGAAATAAAAAGTGTTCCTATATTTGCACCGCTAACAACAACAAACAACTGTTGTACTCAAAGGCTTCGGGGAGATACTCAAGCGGCCAACGAGGGCAGACTGTAAATCTGCTGTGAAAACTTCGCAGGTTCGAATCCTGCTCTCCCCACAAAAGCGCTTCAAGAAACTGAAGCGCTTTTTTTATGTCTTCTACTAAGATAAAAATCCAATAATCGGGATAAGAAAATCAATTAATATTTATTTAGGATAAAGTAGCTTGGTTAACTAAGATGGTTTTAGTAATTTTAGGTGATTAACCCTTGATAACATACAAAAAACTATTTTATGACAAATTTAAATTATGGGATAATAGGTAATTGTAGAAGCGCTGCATTAATTTCTGAAACAGGAGCAATTGAGTGGTGTTGTTTGCCTGAATTTGATTCTTCTTCTGTATTCGGAAAAATTTTAGATGCTGAAATTGGCGGGAGTTTTGAAATTCGTTGTAGTGATGATTATAAAATTACTCAAAAATACCTTGAAAATACCAGTATTCTTGTAACCACTTTTAACAATGGTACAGATGCATTTGAAATTAATGATTTTATGCCCCGATATCGAAAAGACAAAGGCGGATATGTCATACCACCGGAGATTATACGTTACTTCAAAAAAATAAGCGGTTCACCTGTTTTTAAAGTTATTTACGACCCTAAATTAGAATATGCCTCTGGTCAGACAGTCAGTTATGTAAAAGAAGACCATATTATCAGTGTAAGTAATTCTACCAAATTTGACTCTTTATTTATGTATAGTAATTTTGATTTAACTGCTATAAAAGAAAGCAACGAAATTACACTGGAACAGGATGGATATATTTTACTGGCTTATAATGAAAAAATATTTACACCTACACAGACTAAGATAAACTTAGAATTTGAAAGAACTAAAACCTATTGGCTGGGTTGGGCTGATAAAACCACCGAATACAGAAAGTTCAACAAACAGATTATGCGTAGCGCTATAACACTCAAACTGCTTAGTTATGAAAAAACTGGTGCAGTTCTGGCAGCTGCAACTACCTCACTCCCTGAAACTTTAGGAGAAGTCAGAAACTGGGATTATCGCTTTTGCTGGATTAGGGATGCTTCTATGGTAGTCAAAGTTGTTTCCGGTTTAGGTCATAAAAAAATGGCTAAAAACTATTTACAATTTATTATAGATTTGGTTCCGGATAAAGATGAAAAATTGCAAATCATGTATGGCATCAATAAGGAAAAAACACTTACTGAAGAAACATTAGATCATCTTAGCGGTTATATGGGCAGTAAGCCTGTCAGGATAGGTAATGCAGCTTATTCACAACGCCAGAACGATATTTATGGTATTTTGATGGACGTTATCCATCAGCAGCTTATCACTTTTAATAATGATACTGAAAACGGTGAAGAGCTGTGGAATATAACACAGGGTATTGTATGGGTGGTAGCAAAACACTGGCAGGAACCTGATAAAGGAATCTGGGAATTCAGAACTGAAGAAAGACATTTTACATTTTCTAAAATTTTATGCTGGACAGCTGTTGATAAAGCTATCAAGGTAGCGAAAATTTTAGGGAAGAAATCTAAAGTAGAAAAATGGGAACCCCTTGCAGAAGCTATAAAAAATGATATTATGGAACATGCCTGGAATGATTCGGTACAGGCATTCACTCAGTCATATGGTTCTTATGATTTAGATACATCCGTACTTTTAATGGAAAACTATGGTTTTATTGAAGCAAAAGATCCAAAATATATAGCAACGGTCAAGGCTATTGAACGCGATCTGAGTAATGACGGGCTTTTGTATCGTTACAAAAATAAAGACGATTTTGGTCATCCCTCCTCTTCATTTACTATTTGTACCTTTTGGTTCATTAATAGCCTGTATAAAATCGGAGAGACTAAGAAAGCAGAAAAACTTTTTGAGCAACTTCTTAGTTACAGTAATCATTTAGGTTTGTTTAGTGAAGATATTGATTTTAAGACCAAACGATTACTGGGTAATTTTCCGCAAGCATATTCACATCTGGCACTCATCGAAACCGCCATTAACCTTTCTAATATTACCGAAGAAGAAGAGGTTTTGGGAGCTATTAAAAACTAAATACAAAAAGAGTCGCAATAAGGAAATTGCGACTCTTTTTTTATACTGAGAGAAATCAAGAAGTTATTATTTTTCGTAACAAATCATGAACTTCAGTATTATCCTCTATGTAATAATTAGCGACTGTTTTTACATTCCCTACTTTTACTGTATGAGCATTTTTTGGAAGTTCTTCAAACATAAATTCATCAGTCCAGTCATCGCCTATAGCAAAAATAAAATCATAATTACTATTTAAAACTATATTGGAGGCTGCGCGTCCTTTATTCACATTACTGTTTTTTACTTCTAATACTTTATTTCCTTCAAGAACAGTTAGCGTATGATTAAAAAGAAAACTTTTTAACACATGTTTCAATTCCATCGTTCTTAACGCAGCCATCTTTGCATCTGCTTTTCTGTAATGCCAGGCTAATGAATATTCCTTTTCTTCAATTAAAGCTCCTGGAGTGCTATCAGTAAAAGCTTCCATTACGGGACGTATATTTTCTTTCCAATTGGACTTAAGATGGTCTAATGGTGTCCAGTCTTCTCCTTTTTTTCTCATCCAGGCACCATGATCAGTAACTAAAGTATAATTTTTATGACCAAACCAACTTTCAAGTGTTTTTCGGTCTCTTCCGCTAATGATCGCTATTTCTGTATTTTCATCTGAATTTATCTGATCCAGTAAATCGTATACTTCCTGACCGGGACTGGCTTCACCCGGATTATTTTTAAAACCGACTAAGGTTCCGTCATAATCCAGTAAAAATAATTTTCTGGAAGCTTTTTTATATTCTGAAGCTATTTCCTCTATTTTAGTCGGAATAAGTTTTTGAGCTATCTGTAACGGTACAGTATCTTTAGCAACTTTTAATCCTTTCAGAAATTCTTTAGCCCAACGCTCCACATCATAACGGGAAATTCTTTTTTGAAGTGCTTCTAATCTTGTTTTTTGTTCTTCAGCCGGCATTTCCAGCGCTTCTTTAATACAGTCAGCAGTCTGATCAAAATTATTTGGATTTACAATTAAGGCTTCATGCATCTCCTTAGCTGCACCGGCCATTTCGCTCAATATAAGAACACCATCATTTTTAGTTCTGGTTGCTATATATTCTTTTGCAACTAAGTTCATTCCGTCCCTTATAGGAGTAACCATTGCAACATCTGAAGAGACATATAAATCTATAAGTTCATGAAAAGGCAATGCTCTGTAAAAATACCAGACAGGAGTCCAGCTAATCGTAGAAAGATCACCATTTATTCTTCCTACCAGCTCATCTGTTTCTCTTTTTAAAAGTTGGTATTGCAATACATTTTCCCGCGAAGGAACCGCCAGCATTACCAGTCTTACTTTACCTTTATATTCCGGATATTTATTCAGAAAATATTCAAAAGATTTTATTCTGTTTGGAATCCCCTTAGTGTAATCCATACGGTCAATACTCAGAATCAATTTACTTTCTTCATTAGATTTGTTGTGAAAATCAATGTTTTTCATCAATTCTGACTTAGAACTTTCCGGATATTTATGATGTTCAAGAGCAGCATTATGATATTTATTGTAATCAATTCCCATAGGAAAAGAGTCCACTTTTATAATTCTGTTATCATATGAAATTTCGTTAAAATTTATTTCAATATCTTTTAAACGCTCTACAGAACTTATAAAGTGTCGCACATAATCATAAGTATGAAAACCTATAAGATCTGCTCCAAGCATTCCTTGCAGTAACTCATCACGCCAAGGACAGGTTCTGAAAATTTCATAGGAAGGGTAAGGAATGTGCAGGAAGAAACCAATAGTAATGTTTTTTCTTTTTTTTCTGAGGAGTTCAGGCAGTAATAATAATTGATAATCATGAATCCATACGGTATCACCTTCATTTAGATGTTCTAAAACAATATCAGCAAATTTCTGATTTACTTCAACATATGATTTCCAATGATGCAGTTCAAATTCGGTATAAGCCTGAAAATAATGAAATAAAGGCCATAAGGCAGCATTACTAAAGCCGTAATAATAATTGTCAATATCATACTGATTAAGCGGTACCGAAATGCATTTCTCTTTAGCTAATGCTTCATTAACTTCCAGTTTCTGTTTCGGGTTAATCACTTCTTCAGTAAGTCCTGACCACCCAATCCAGATACCGTTTCCCTCAGAATGTACTGATTTCATTCCCGTAGCTAATCCTCCTGAACTGGATTTTACTATTAGCTTTCCTTCATTATATTTAAGATCGACAGGTAACCTGTTTGAAACGATAATTGTTTTTTCCATTTTATTATTTATTATTGTTTTTTCACTTTTTCTAGAATGATTTTTTGAACTGAATAAAAATAATATGTCTATCTTTAAAAAAGATTATAGTATTATTTTTATAGTTTATAGAATCTCCATAAAATCCTGAAAATTTGATTTAGTTGAATAATATACAAAAAAAATATAGATTTTCAGGCTTTTATTTCATTTTATTCTTGTTTTTCTGATTTTTACCCTATTTTATTCAAACAATATTTTAAAAAGCTATGATAATTTCAGTCTAAATTAAAATTGTGCAATATTTCATTGTAATTGTATAAAATTACTCAGGACTGATTATGTAATTTTAAGTAAATTATAAAAGATAAAATCATGAGTACTAATAAACACAACCCTACGAACAACAATAATAAGGGATCGGACAACAGAAGTGACACCAGAAAACATCAATATAAAGATCATGATGAAGTGTTAACTAATGATGAAAATTATGATGTCGATACTCAAAAATTCAAAGGTGAAGAGCCCGATTTTGATGATAAAATGAATAACGAAGAGAAAAAATAAATAAAAAACGTCCTAAAAAATTAGGACGTTTTTTATTTGCAAAAGGAAAACTCAATTAATTTTCCGGCTTTGGAATTGAATCTTTTCCATATTGTTTGTCAAAACAATCAGGATCATTGTTATCAACCAAATTAGTATCCCCTACAATATCTTCTTCATCAACAAATTGATGAGTCGCATTTTTATCAGATTCATTTCCTGATTCATATGGTTTCTTATCCGGTTTGATATCTTTTAATGGTTTTTCATTTTGTGGTGTTCCATACAACTCTTCGTTGTCATTTGTTAAACCTGCATCATGATTTGTTACCGGTTCCATTTTTGAGTATGGTTTTTGTGAAAAACCTTTTTTTGTAGTATCATTTTTATCTTTATTCGTTTCCATAATATTTAAAATTAAATTAATAAATACGCTAGCTTAAAAAATATTTTTTTATGTTTTATTACTGACCCAAAGTATAGCTTCTTCATCATTCTCTTTTGAAAATCCCTTAAATTCTCCAGGAATAATATAACTAAAAGCCTTTGTGAATGAAATTATATTTGAAGAATCGGTTATTATAGCAGCACGATTCCAATTTCCAAGATTTTTTAATCCTAAAAGTGCATCCTGATAGCAGGCACTATCTGTAAAATTAATGTCGGTATCCAGATAAAGTATAAAATTTATTTCATCAGTTTGTGAAACTAATTTTTGGACAGCCGGAACAATAATATTGGTGTAATCCTCATGTGTCACTTCTCCAATAGCCTTAAATGCAACTATCTGGGGAGGGACATCTTTTATTTCTGTTATCATTATTTAATGTTTAAATTCATCTGTCTAAATTACTTTAATGTGTAGCCAAAAGGTTATAACATTTTTTTATTTCCTTTAAAGATTTCCATTTGAAGCAACAATACATTGTATAACTATTTATTGAAATTTTGTAAAACAGTCTGTCTCGTTATTAATAATTTTACATTAAAGCTTATCAAAATAAGCATAACAAAATTGTACCGATGCCTGTTGCAACGAAGATCACGGGTAGTCAGGTTGCTGCAGTAACTGTAATGGAGTATGTGCTTTCCACCCGTTCGTACATACAATAATCCTACGTTTTCTTTTTTAATTAATAAAGGAAATCAGTCACACAGCAATAGCATAAGCATCGGTACTTTTTTTTAAAACTCCTTCCCTCCTATTTTCTCCTTAAACATCATTTTTTCAAATATTATGGGTTTATAAATGTAAAAGTTATAAAGACTAACTGTAATTATGTAAAAAGACAGGTTCTGAAAATTTTAATTTTAGATGCTATTTAAGCAATGTCGAATTTTAAAAATAACAGATCATGGATAAGAATATAAGCCTACCATTACAAAGACAAAGTTTACCGGGAGAACAGTCTAAAATGATTCCTGAACCGGAAATAATTCGTAAAAACTATAAAGGAGCTGATAAACTTTTGGGCAAAGTAGCATTGATTACCGGAGGTGACAGCGGTATTGGCAGAAGCGTTGCGGTGCATTTTGCCAGAGAAGGCGCTAAAATTGCGATAATTTATCTGGAAGAAAATGAAGATGCACAGTTAACTAAAGAATTAGTGGAAGCCGAAAACAGCAATTGTTTACTTATACAAGGAGATTTAAAAGATCCTGAATTTTGTAAAAATGCTGTAGAAAAAGTGGTGTCAGAATACGGAAAATTAAATATTCTGGTTAATAATGCCGCTACTCAAATGCTTGAAAGTAAACTGGAAGACATTTCGAATGAACAATTGCATCTTACATTTGAAACCAACATTTACCCTTATTTTTATATTACTAAAAATACAATTCCACACATGAATGAAGGTGATTGTATTATTAACACAAGCTCAATTACAGCATATCGCGGCAGTGAACATTTATTAGATTATGCCAGTACTAAAGGAGCAATTGTAAGCTTTACAAGATCATTAGCCGGTAATTTAGTACAGAAGAACATTCGGGTAAATGGTGTTGCTCCCGGTCCTATATGGACTCCATTAATTCCTGCCAGTTTTAAAGATGTTACAAATTTTGGAAAAGATACCCCGATGAAAAGAGTGGGTCAGCCTTCTGAAGTAGCTCCCGCTTATGTTTATTTAGCATCTGAAGACAGCAGTTATGTTACCGGACAATTCATTCATGTGAATGGTGGTGAACCTGCAGGAAGCTAAAAATTTTATTAGTTTGTGATCTTATAATTCTCATACGGTCACAAACTAATAAAACAATAACTATCAGTGCTTTATAAAGTAAAATTATTTTTTTCAATCTTATACATTAAGTGCTTGTCTTTTAAATCGTATTAAAAAAAATTATTCACACGCAACCAATTTACTTTTCTTACATCTTTAAAATATCCTTTTGTTATTTTCAGAGGAATTTTTATTTGTAGAATTAGTAAAGTATTTATTAATCTTGAAGAACAAAATTATTTATGCAATACTCAGCCCCAAAAAAGATTTTTCTTGAAACTCATAATATTAGAAATTTATATAGCGGATTTGGACAATTCAATTTCAATTTAGCTAAGGCATTAAGCAAGGAAACCGATTTTTTAAATGAACATCAGCTTATTTTAAACTGTAATAACGACAAAATTAAACAAGAGTTAGGAAAATGTATTTCTTATAATAAATATTTTCCAATAACAAGATACCCATTTTTCAGAATAAAGAAAAACTTTCACTTATGGCATTCTGTAAATCAGAATACAAAAATTGAACCAGCAAGTAATTCCACTCCTTATTTATTGACTATTCATGATATAAATTTTTTAGAAGAAAACACAGGAAAAGATCTTGAACTAAGAATTAATCAATTAAAAAATAAAATTGAAAGAAGTGATGCAATTGTATATGTATCAGAATTTGCTAAAACCAGCACGCACAATTATTTTAAGATACCTGATGTCCCTGAATTTGTAATTCATAATGGTAATAATTTCAATTATAAATATTCTAAATATTCAGAAATTTTTTGTTCTGGCTATGTACCTGACAAACCTTTTATTTTTTCTATTGGGCAGGTTGTTGAAAAAAAGAATTTTCACACTCTGATTGAAATGCTTCGGTTTCTAAATGACATTAATTTAGTAATTGCAGGAGAAATAAAGGATGAATACGTAGACCTATTAAAACAGAAAATACAAGCTTATAAATTAGAAAACAGAGTCTTTTTACTTGGTCCTATTTCCGAATCAGACAAAATATTTTATTATAAAAACTGTCTTGCTTTTGCCTTTCCTTCTTTGAGAGAAGGTTTTGGATTACCGGTTTTGGAAGCGATGACCTTTGGTAAACCGGTATTTCTATCTAATAAGACTTCGCTGCCTGAAATAGGCGGAAAAGATGCCTTTTACTGGGAAAATTTTGATCCGGAATATATGGCTAAAGTATTTAATGAAGGCATGAGTAAATTTCACAATAATAAACAAACATATATATCAGCCTATAAAAACCGAGCCAAAGAATTTACATGGGAGAATGCTGCTAAGGAGTATATGAACGTATATAAAAGCATTTTACAATAATAAAAATGGAATAGCGAGGAAAGGTTGTTGTACACAATTTAATATCGGCAACAATAAATATTCAGAGTATAAAATGCATAACTACAAACAAGGAATTAATATTATCGGATACACAAAGGGCAGTTTTGGTCTGGGAGAAGCCGTACGTCTAAACATTAAGGCTGCTAAAAAACACAATATCCCGCTTTCTTTGATCGATTATAATGAAGTTAAAAATAATCCTAAATATCAATACTCATTTGAGTATCCGGTAAATTTGGTTCAGATTTCACTACAGGATCTTAAATCATTTTTTGGAGTCATAAATCCGGATTTATTTAAGGAAAAATACACAATCCTGTTTTTAGTATGGGAATCAGAATACATTGCACCTGAGCTATTAGAAAACCTGAATCTTTTTAATGAAATCTGGACTACTTCCCATTATTGTAAATCAATCTTTCAAAAAACCTATAATAATCCCATAATTATAGTACCACATCCTGTTGAAGTAGCTCTCGATACTGCTGACAAAAAAAATACGATTGCTTTTTTTGATGAAAAAAAGTTTAGCTTTCTGTTTATTTTCAGTTACCATAGTTCCATAGAGCGAAAAAATCCTTTTTTCCTGATTGAAGCATTTAAAACCGCTTTTGGAAATAATGCCAACGTAGAATTAGTAATTAAAACCGTTGGTGGTGACCATTATAGAAAATCCAGACAGCAATTACAAAAATATATTTCCAATACCAAAAACATAAAAATATTTGATATTGAACTGGATAAAAACAATGTCAATCAGTTAATAAACAATTGTAATGCCTACGTTTCCATGCATCATTCCGAAGGGTTTGGATTAACGCTAGCCGAAGCTATGTTTTTAGGCAAACCTACCATAGCCACTAATTATTCCGGAAATACTGAATTTATGAATGACAATAATAGTTATCTGATTGATTTTCAAGTTGGATATATTGAAAATCCGGATAAAAACTTTTGTGCTAAAACAATCTGGGCTAATCCTAAATTGTCCAGTGCAGTGGATAAATTAATTGAAGTTTATGAAAATCCTTCTTTAAGAAACAGCAAAGCAAACCATGCCAGCCTTTATATTAAAGAAAAATTATCATTTTATGCTATAGGGATGCTGATAAAAGAGCGGTTAAATTACCTGTATGCTAATTTTGAAAATGTTACTGCCGGCCAAAATCAAAATGCTTATTTTATAAATCAGTTACAGCTTGCAAAAACGGAGAACACACAGCTTCAAAAAGAAATCAGAAGAATGAAAAAAAACATTATTATTCGTTTTGTTCTTTTTCTAAAAAATTCAATTCGTAAAATAAAGCTTTCTATTAAAAATTCTTCGGTTAAAAAAAAAGAGTACAAAATGCCGGAATTAATATTTCAAAATTCAATTACATCGAATCAGAATAAAAAAGACAGAAAAGAGGTTGCATAACACAAAATCCTGATAGGATTAAAAACCTTCTTTCAGAATAGTATACACTAATTTTTGGGTTGGTTTTTGATCTTTTAATTTTTCTCTGACAGTTTCAAAAGGAACTTTAAAATCACAACCTGATTTATAATGACTGCATCCATAAGCTGAATTGCCTTTTATAATAGTTCCTCCCTGACATTTTGGACAAGCAAATTTATCAGATGTTGTTTCTGATATTGCCTTTGAAACTGTTTTTCTGGGTTCTAATTTAAGTTTAAAAGCATCATCAAAACGAAGTAATCCTTCTATCATTGTACCTTCATCCGTTTTAAAATCTTTTAAATTTACCGTTGAACCTTTTTGAAGCAATCGTAAATATTGATTTTCTGATATTTTTTTCTCTGCAAAAATAAAGGGTAAAACAAAATCACACCCCAACTTATATCCGGAACATCCATAAGCTGATTTTCCTTTTATAAGATTTCCTTTTTTGCACTTAGGACAGGATTGCGCTTCTATTCCTGCCGCCTTTTTTTTCTCAACAGCTGCTTCTTCTTTTTGAATACTTCCGGCATGCGAAATATTAGCACGAGTAGTTTCGCTGCGTACTTCATACACCAAAGCATCAACCATACGCTTCATATTATTGATAAATGCAGCTGCGGTAAAAGTTCCTTTCTCAATATCTTTCAGTTGTTTTTCCCAGGAACCCGTCAATTCTGCCGATTTTATCAATTCATTCTGAATAATATCAATAAGCTGAATCCCTGTTGGTGTAGGCAGAACCTGTTTTTTATTTCGAATGATGTATTGGCGTCGGAACAAAGTTTCAATAATATTGGCTCTTGTAGAAGGTCTTCCGATACCGTTTTCTTTCATTAATTCACGCAAATCTTCATCATCAACCTGTTTTCCTGCCGTTTCCATTGCTCTTAACAAAGAAGCTTCTGTAAACTGATTAGGAGCTTTTGTTTCTTTTTCTAAAAACGAAGGTTCATGCGGGCCTTTTTCTCCCACAACAAAAGCAGGTAACAAATCTGTTTCTTTTTCCTTTGCGTTTGGATCTTCAAAGACAAGCCGAAAACCTTTTTTCAGAATTTCTTTTCCTGTTGTTTTAAAAGTAACATCAGCCGCTTTGCCAATTACTGTTGTATTTGCCACCAGACAATCATCATAAAAAACAGCAATAAAACGTTTTACAATAATATCATACACTTGCTGCTGATTGTATTGCAGATTGATTTGTACTCCTGTCGGGATTATAGCATGGTGATCGGTAACTTTTTTATCATTAAAAACTTTCGGAGATTTTTTAATTTTTTTCCCTAAAAGAACCTCGGTCAATGAAGCATAATTAGTCAGATTTTGCAAAATCCCGGGAACTTTAGGATAAATATCCGTTGGTAAGAAAGTAGTATCTACTCTGGGATAAGTAACCACTTTTTGTTCGTATAAAGTTTGTACTATTTTCAGAGTTTCATCAGCCGAAAACCCAAACTTAGTATTACAATACACCTGTAAACCAGTTAAGTCAAAAAGTTTCGGAGCATATTCGTTTCCATTCTTTTTTTCGACAGAAACAATTTCAAAATCACTTTCTTTGACTTTATCTGCCAAGAGTTGCCCGTCTTCTTTTTTTAAAAAACGACCTTCTTCATAGCTAAAAAGGATTTCCCGATATAAAGTTTGCAATTCCCAGTAAGGCTGTGGTTTGAAATTTTCAATTTCTTTAAAACGATCCACAACCATGGCTAATGTTGGCGTTTGCACACGACCAATAGACAATACCTGTTTATATCCGCCATGTTTTACGGTGTACAAACGGGTGGCATTCATACCCAGCAACCAGTCACCTATTGCTCTGGAAAATCCTGCATAATATAAATTATCATAATTAGCGGCAGGTTTGAGATTTTCAAAACCTTCTTTAATAGCTTCTGTAGTTAATGACGAAATCCACAGGCGTTTAACTTCGCCCTTATAATTAGCCTCATTCATTACCCATCGCTGAATCAGTTCTCCCTCCTGGCCGGCATCGCCGCAATTGATTACGACATCAGCTTGGTCAAATAAACTTTTTACAATTTTAAACTGCTTTTGAATCCCGGCATTTTCCACAACTTTAGTTTCAAATTTTTCAGGCAGCATAGGAAGGTTATTCAAATCCCAACTTTTCCAGTAAGCTTTGTAATCATTGGGTTCTTTTAAGGTACATAAATGACCAAAGGTATAAGTTACAGCATAACCATTCCCTTCATAATAGCCATCATGTTTGGTATTTGCTCCCAATACGGATGCAATTTCGCGTGCTACACTTGGTTTTTCGGCAATACAGACCTTCATCTTTCCTTACTAATTTAAGGTCGCAAATTAAGAATTTACAAATTGGGAATAAAGAGAAATTACAAGGAGTTATACACTACAACTGAATTATAATAAAATTAAATTTTACTTTTTGAATTTTCCCATTGTAATTCAGTTACATCCGTTAATTCAATTTCATTAATAACGTGTTGCTGACGATATTTTTTTCCTATAGTACTGTATTCCCAAAAACGATGCGCATTAACAGGATACGGAATTTTTAAACGTGAAACTTCTAACTTTTCGTTTTCTTCCCAGTACAATTGATAAATGCCATACACATAATTCACTACATCATAAATAGTAAACTGTAACTTAAAGTCCAATCTTAAATCTTCATCACTGGCAAAACAGACAGCGCCGGATTCAAATTCATCTTCGACAAATGGAATTTCAATACTATTTTCAATTGTTTTTAAAACCAGCCTCTTCATTGTATATAAAACCTACTAATCATTAATCTGAAGAATTTTGCCAAATGCATGAGCGGCCTTATGCACTGATTCAGCCCAGTCATCAGCTGCATTATCATCAGCACTGTCAGAAATATATTTAAGACATACAAACGGAATATTTTCTTTCATCGCGATAGTAGCCAGTGCGTAAGCCTCCATATCCACAACATTATATTTAGTTTCATTATGGCTCATTTCAAAATTATCACCCGTACCACAAATACCCAGCGGTAACTTTTCTATTTTTAAACCATATTGTAATAGGGACGGCACTCCTGAAAAAGGAGTTTCATAAAGTTCATACCCCAAGCCACGTACGTCCATATCACGTTGTACAAATTGTGTACAGCAAATTACATCTCCCTTAGAAAATGTACTACTTCCGGCAGAGCCTAAATTGATAATTAAATCAGGTTTTTTATTATGAATTGCTTTTGTCAATTCGTAAGCAGCGTTAATTTTTCCTATTCCTGTAAATAATTTATTTTGTTTATTAAATACGTCCGCAGCTTCTGATTCCAGTGCAAATACAAAAAGTATCTTTTCTAATGGATATTTACAATCCTGATTGAGTGCAATCATTATTAATTTAGTTAACTATTTTAAAATTGTGAGTATATCTTTTCAAGAAAAGAAAAAAAAAAAACTACAAATTTATAATAGTTGCGTGGTAATAATTCAAATAAAAAAAGCCATCTCTGAAAATATCAAAAATGGCTATTATTTTTTATATGACTGAAAAATTATTTTTTCATATTAGCTTTCAAAGCATTCTTCTCAGCTGTCATTTCTAATGCTCCATAAACTCCTGAAAGTGTTTTTACCACATCTTCGTTTTGAGGATCTAATTCATACGCTTTTTTCAAATACGGTAAAGTACTTTTAAACAACTCCTCTCTTTTCTTTTTCAAAACATCATAACGTTTCATATCCTTATCAGAAGTTCCTAACTTATTCATTTCTTCGATAAGAGGTTTTTCGTTTTGTAGTTTTAAAACAGCTAAGTTGATATAAGCGTTAGTATAATCAGGTTTAATTTCGATTGCTCTTTTATAATATTTCTCTGCATCAGCATTATTATTAGCATTTGCAGAAATCACTCCTAAATTGTATACTAATCCTGCATCATTAGGATTTTTTGCTAATACTTCCGTAATTATCTGTTTGTATTTATCAAAATCTTTAGTTTGAAGATATAAATTAGCCTCAGTTAACATCAAAGAAGTATCGTCCGGATTAGCTGCTGTAGCTTCTGCAACGGCTTTTTTAGCTTCAGCAATTTTTCCTTGATCTACTAATATCAAAGCCATATTTTTATAAATCTCCCCTCTTTTAGAAGGAATTTGTTCCGTTTTTGGATTTTCATGCGTTCCTAATTTCACTGCTTTATCTCTTTCAGCAGCAGTAGCAAACGCATTTTCTTCACCATTTACTTTACTGGTAGCCAGGTATTCTGTTGCTTTACCGGAATAGTTTAACTTTTTAAGCTCATTATACAGTTCCATTGCTTTATCATAATCTTTACCACTTACATAAGTGGAAGCTGCATAATAAAGATTTATAGTATCTTTTTTATCTAAAAGATAGGCTTCATATAATTTTTGAGCTCCTTCAATATTATTGTTTTCTTTAGTAGCTGCAACACCACTGTTAATTAACATACCTTTAATTCTTGTGATTGATGTTGCTGCCTGACTGGAATACTTTTGTTTACCGGAAGCTTTCTCAGCTGCTATTAATTCTTTATACGTATTGGCAGCCTGAGACATATTAACTTCGGTATCGACTTTTTTCTCTACCAGCGCCATATAAGCATTTCCTTTTAAAAAGAGATACTGGGCTTTTTCTTCATCAGATGCATTCGTCATTACAGGTTCGGCTTCTTTCAAAATTCTGAGCACTTCTGTCATATCGTCACCTTTTGCTGCTTTTTCTGCAGCTCTTAATTCTTTTTTCTGAGCAAAAGTAGCTACAGACAGCAATAAAGCTGATGCAAGCATTACAAATTTACCATTCATAATATTCATTTTTAATATTTAATAATTCACTTGGGTTACAAATTTAAGATTCATCATCTTCAGAATCATCAACTTCTTCGTCTTCGATGCTATCTTCTTCTTCATCCTCTTCATCTTCCACAATGCCATCATCTTCTAGTACTTCTAATACTGGTTTTACTCTTTCAATGGCTGCATTTTCTATAACATTTCCGTTTTCGTCAAGTACCACTTCTTCAGCATCATCTTTCATTACTTTAGCAACCGCCGCAATAGAGTCATTTCCTTTCAGATTGATCAATTTAACTCCCTGGGTAGCACGCCCCATTACTCTTAAATCTTCAATTGCCATTCTGATAGTTAACCCGGATTTATTAATAATCATTAAGTCATCAGCATCGGTTACGGCACTTATAGAAATTAAACTTCCTGTTTTTTCAGTAATGTTAAGGGTTTTTACTCCTTTTCCTCCACGATTTGTAATTCTGTACACGTCTTCTCCATCATCATCTACTAACTTAGTACGTTTACCATATCCTTTCTCAGTTACAACTAAAATTTGAGTATCGTTGATATTGTCTTTGTCAACAGTAACCATACTAATTACTTCATCACTATCGTCTTTTAGCGTTATACCACGTACTCCGGAAGCTGTTCTTCCCATTGGGCGGGTTTTAGTTTCTTCAAAACGAACTAACTTACCTGATTTAACGGCCAGAATAATTTGGCTTTCACCATTCGTTAATTCAGCCCCTAATAATTCATCACCTTCTTTAATGGTAATAGCGGCAACTCCGTTAACTCTTGGTTTAGAATATTTCTCTAATGAAGTTTTCTTAACCTGTCCTTTCTTAGTTACCATAACTAAGTTATGTGTTTTGATATAATCCTGATCTTTCAAATCCTGAGTACAGATAAAAGCTTTAACTTTATCATCGCTTTCGATATTGATAAGGTTTTGGATCGCTCTGCCCTTAGCCGTTTTGCTTCCTTCAGGTATTTCATAAACCCGCATCCAGAAACATTTTCCTTTTTGAGTAAAGAACATCATATATTGATGGTTTGTAGCCACAAACATATGCTCTAAGAAATCCTGATCTCTTGTTCCGGCACTTTTTTGTCCTACTCCTCCTCTATTCTGCGTTTTGTATTCTGTTAAATTGGTTCGTTTAATATAACCGGCATGAGAAATAGTAATCACTACATTCTCATCGGCAATTAAATCTTCAATACTTACATCTCCGCCTGAATATTCAATAGTTGAACGACGGGCATCACCATATTTATCGCGTATTTCGGCTAATTCTTCTTTAATAAGCTCAGTTCTTAAATTCACATCAGCTAATAATGCCTTTAAGTGAGTAATTAATTTCATTAATTCCTCATATTCTGCTCTTAATTTATCCTGTTCCAGACCGGTTAACTGACGCAGACGCATTTCAACGATAGCACGTGCCTGAATGTCTGAAAGTTGGAACCTTTCTATTAATTTCTCACGGGCTTCTTCCGTGTTTTTAGAACCTCTGATTAACGCAATTACTTCATCAATATTATCCGAAGCAATAATTAAACCTTCTAAAATGTGAGCTCTTTCTTCGGCTTTACGCAATTCAAACTGTGTTCTTCGAACTACAACATCGTGACGGTGCTCAATAAAGTAGTGAATCATGTCTTTTAGATTCAACATTTGCGGGCGTCCTTTAACAAGCGCAATATTATTTACACTAAATGAAGATTGTAATTGTGTAAACTTATATAAGGTATTTAAAACCACATTAGGCGTAGCATCTCTTTTCAGAATATAGACGATGCGCATTCCGTTTCTGTCTGACTCATCACGGATATTAGCAATTCCGTCTATTTTTTTCTCATTTACTAAGTCAGCAGTACGTTTAATCATATCTGCTTTGTTCACCTGATATGGAATTTCAGTAGCAATAATGCATTCTCTGCCATCTACTTCTTCAAAACTTACTTTAGCACGCATTACAATACGTCCTCTTCCCGTTTTAAAAGCTTCACGAACCCCTTCATAACCATATATTACACCTCCTGTTGGAAAATCAGGAGCTTTTATATGATTCATTAATTCATCAATTTCGATATCGTTATTATCTAAATAAGCAAGTGTCCCATTGATAACTTCAGTAAGATTATGAGGAGGCATATTAGTAGCCATACCTACTGCAATACCGGTTGCTCCGTTTACTAATAAAGTAGGAACACGGGTAGGCATTACTTTTGGCTCATATAAAGTATCGTCAAAGTTCAATTGGAAATCAACGGTTTCTTTTTCGATGTCTGCCATTATTTCTTCCGAAATCTTACGCATTCTGGCCTCGGTATAACGCATTGCTGCCGGGCTGTCACCGTCTACAGAACCGAAGTTACCCTGACCGTCAACTAATAAATAACGTAAACTCCATTCCTGAGCCATACGAACCATGGCATCATAAACGGAAGTATCTCCATGCGGGTGATACTTTCCTAAAACTTCCCCTACTATTCTTGCAGATTTTTTGTGGGCAGATCTTGAAGTTACTCCTAAATCATACATTCCATAAAGCACTCTTCGATGTACTGGTTTCAAGCCATCTCTAACATCAGGAAGCGCTCTTGATACAATTACCGACATTGAATAATCAATGTAAGCTGATTTCATTTCATCTTCAATGTTAATAGGAATTAACTTTTCTCCTTCAGACATAAGTTGTTATATTAAATAATTATATTCATTTCAAAACGTGCCAATATACGGATTTTTGAAATTTTTAAAAGCTTTTCGATATACTAATTTCAAAGATTTATTAACAACTTAACATTGTCATTTGTTTAATAATTTATAGATAAATTCAAGCTTTTTTGCCATTTTTTTTGTCTATTAGCTGACATAAGTACTTAGGTATGGTTTTTGTTTTTCAAATAGTAATTCACTAAATTTACACATACAAGAAATAAATATTATGGATGACAATTTTTCACCAAGAGTAAAAGATGTTATTACCTACAGTAAAGAAGAAGCTTTACGACTAGGTCATGACTTCATTGGGACTGAACACTTGATGCTTGGTATTCTTAGAGATGGTAATGGTAAAGCAATACAGATACTCAATAATTTATCTATTGACTTAGATCATTTACGCAGAAAAGTAGAAATCCTAAGCCCTGCAATCCCGGGAATCGATAATAATTTAGAAAAGAAAAACCTGCATTTGACTCGTCAGGCGGAGCGTGCATTAAAAACCACATTCCTTGAAGCTAAAGTTTTCCAGAGTCCATCGGTTAGTACCGCTCATTTATTATTATGTATTCTAAGAAACGAAAACGATCCTACAACCAAGCTATTAAATAAACTAAAAATAGATTATGATATAGCTAAAGAACAATATCTCAATATGACACCAAACGAAGAAGAATTCTTAGAAAATTTACCAAGAGCCACAGACTCTTACAATGACGATTTAGGACAAGATGACAGTTTAAAAGAAGGCAATTTCAACAATCCGGCCAATAAGTCTAACAAAAAATCAAAAACACCTGTTTTAGACAATTTCGGAAGAGATCTGACCGAAATGGCCGAAGAAGGAAAACTGGATCCTGTTGTTGGACGCGAAAAAGAAATTGAACGTGTTTGCCAGATTTTAAGTCGTCGCAAAAAAAACAATCCACTGTTAATTGGAGAACCGGGAGTAGGAAAATCAGCTATTGCCGAAGGATTAGCATTGCGTATTATCCATAAGAAAGTATCCCGAATTTTATTTAATAAACGTGTTGTTACTTTAGATTTAGCCAGCTTAGTTGCCGGCACTAAATACCGTGGTCAGTTTGAAGAACGCATGAAAGCAGTAATGAATGAATTAGAAAAAAATGACGATATCATTCTTTTCATTGATGAAATTCATACCATTGTTGGTGCTGGCGGAGCTACAGGTTCGCTGGACGCTTCTAACATGTTTAAACCAGCATTGGCCAGAGGTGAAATTCAATGCATCGGTGCAACTACTCTTGACGAGTACAGACAATACATTGAAAAAGACGGGGCTCTCGAAAGACGTTTTCAAAAAATCATTGTAGAACCTACTTCGGTAGAGGAAACAATCACTATTTTGAACAATGTAAAAAACAAATACGAAGACCACCACAATGTTACTTATACACAGGAAGCAATCGAGGCTTGTGTAAAATTGACAAACAGATATATGTCTGAACGTTTTTTACCGGACAAAGCAATTGACGCAATGGATGAAGCGGGGTCACGAGTACACATTACCAATATTGAAGTTCCTAAAAAAATACTCGATTTAGAACGTCAGTTAGAAGACATCAGAGAGTTAAAAAATGCCGTTGTTAAAAAGCAGAAATATGAAGAAGCAGCTAAACTTCGTGATGATGAAAAACGCATTGAAAAAGATTTAGCCATCGCTCAGGAACAATGGGAAGAAGATGCAAAAAGTAATCGAATTCAGGTAACAGAAGATAATGTTGCCGATGTGGTTTCTATGATGACCGGCATACCTGTTAACAGAATTGCACAAACTGAAAGTAATAAATTAGCAAAACTACCGGAACTTATTGAAAGTAAGGTTATTGGTCAAAATGAAGCAGTATTAAAAATTGCCCGATCTATCCAAAGAAATCGTGCCGGACTGAAAGATCCAAACCGACCAATTGGTTCCTTTATTTTCTTAGGACAAACGGGAGTTGGAAAAACACAGCTGGCTAAAGTTCTAGCTAAAGAATTATTTGATTCAGAAGAAGCTCTGGTGCGAATTGACATGAGTGAATATATGGAAAAATTTGCCATCTCACGATTAGTAGGTGCGCCTCCGGGATACGTAGGATACGAAGAAGGCGGACAATTAACCGAAAAAGTTCGTAGAAAACCATATGCAGTTGTACTTTTAGATGAAATTGAAAAGGCCCATCCTGATGTTTTCAACATGCTTTTACAAGTATTAGATGACGGATTCCTGACTGATAGCCTAGGAAGAAAAATTGACTTTAAAAACACCATCATCATTATGACTTCTAATGTAGGAGCCAGACAATTAAAAGATTTTGGTCAGGGAGTTGGTTTTGGAACTGCTGCTAAAGTAGCACAGGCTGATGATAATTCGAAAAGTATTATTGAAAATGCATTGAAAAAAACATTTGCACCTGAATTCCTGAACAGAATTGATGATGTAATTGTATTTAATGCACTGGAAAAACATGATATTGATTTAATTATCGAAATCGAATTGAAAAAACTATATGCCAGAATTGCCGACTTAGGATACAATCTAAAACTTTCCGATAAAGCAAAAGCATTTATTGCAGAAAAAGGTTTTGATAAGCAATTTGGTGCCAGACCATTAAAAAGAGCTATTCAAAAGTACGTAGAAGATACACTTGCCGAAGAAATTATTACTTCAAAAATTACAGCCGGCGATGAAATTTTCATGGATATTGAAGATGGGACTCAGGAATTAACTGTAAAAATTCACAAAACAGGAGAAGCAACTAATTTATAATTAACCGCTTCCCTTAACTCTATAAACCCGTTATGTTTTCTTAACTTAACGGGTTTATTCTTTTAACACAATTTCCTTTTATTTCAGCAACAAATAACTACATTTGGCGTTTAAAAAAACAGACTAAACCAATAAAATTATAATGAATAAAGTTGTCGTAGGTAGTGAAGAATGGTGCTCTTTTCCAGAACTAGGAATTCCAACCATAAAAGCCAGAGTCGATTCAGGGGCAAAAACTTCTGCCCTGCACGCCATCAATATAGCACCTTTTATCAAAAATGACGCAAACTGGGTTAAGTTTGACATTAATCCCATACAGAACAATTCTAAAACAATAATTCACTGTGAAGCCCCTTTGATAGACAAGCGGATTGTAAAAAGTTCAAGCGGATTCAGAGAACAGCGTTATGTTATCCAAACCAATTTAAAAATTGGAGAAACTACATGGCCTATTGAAATGACTTTAACTAACAGAGATACAATGGGGTTTCGTATGCTGTTAGGCCGTGAAGCGATGAGCGGAAGAATATTAGTTGATCCGGCGCAACAATTTTTATTAGGACAACCCACAAGTGATACTTTAAAAGAAATTTATAAAAACTCTGAGAAAGCTCCAAGCGGATTACGCATTGGCTTACTGGCAAGCAACCCTGAATTATACAGCAATAAAAGAATCATGGAAGCCGGAGAAATGCGTGGTCACGAGATGCATTTCCTGAACATCAAAGAATGCTATATCAAACTGGATGCTAAAAAACCCGAAATCCATTATCGTGGTGGGAAAATTTTAAATGAATTTGACGCCATTATTCCCCGAATCCGACCAAGTATAACTTTCTATGGCTGTGCTTTAACACGCCAGTTTGAAGCCTTAAATGTTTTTTGCTTAAATTCATCAACAGCCATTACGCAATCCAGGGACAAACTTTTCTCTTTACAACTGTTATTACACAGCGGAATAGGTATTCCCACTACAGGATTTGCCAATTCCCCATTAGATACAGATGATTTGATAAAAATGGTTGGTGGTACACCGTTAATTGTAAAACTTCTTGAAGGCACTCAGGGAAAAGGTGTGGTTCTTGCCGAAACAAAAAAAGCTGCCGAAAGTGTTATCAATGCTTTTAAAAGTTTAAATGCAAATATTTTAGTTCAGGAATTCATTAAAGAAGCAAATGGTAAAGACATTCGTTGTTTTGTAATTGATGGAAAAGTAGTCGCCTCGATTCAAAGGGAAGCTATGCCCGGAGAATTCAGAGCTAACATCCATCTTGGCGGAACAGCTTCTATTATCAAAGCGACCTCTGAAGAGAAAAAAATAGCAGTAAAAGCTGCAAAAGCAATGGATTTAAAAGTAGCCGGTGTTGATATTATCAGATCTTCAAAAGGACCTTTATTGCTCGAAGTAAATTCTTCTCCCGGTTTAGAAGGTATTGAAACAGCAACCAATAAAGACATCGCAGGGGAAATGATTAAGGCTATTGAAAAAAATTTCAAATTAGATCCTAACAAATCTTAAGCTGAAATAACAATAAAAAGTATAGAAAATAGTGCCAACAACAGTCCTGCATAATTAAGTTTTGATAATTTCTCCTTAAAAGCAAGCACCCCAATTATACTTCCTAACAGAATAACTCCCATGTTCATTCCTGCAAAAACAGTCGAAGGATTTGTGGAGAATTCCTGATGTGCTTTTAAATAAAATAATATATTTCCAAAATTAAAACATCCAACTAAAAACCCAAAAAACAGGTTGTTGACACTAAAAAGTTTCTTTATAAAAAATCTTTCATAAAGCACTACAACCAGCATGCAAAGCAAAGCGATTCCGAAAATCACAAACAAAGATGTTGTGTAGGGAACAGTGGTAAAAGCCGCTACTTTCTTAAACAAAATATCAATAATACCAAAACCTAAAAAGACTAAAACAGGATATTTAAAATCCGCTTTTTCCGAATTATCAGTCTTGTACAACACACAAAACAAAGCTCCAAATCCTATTATGATTCCAATTAGCTTTGTAATCGAAAATACTTCTTTAAAAAGCAGCCAGGCCGCCAGAATTGAAACGAACAATGACAATCTTTGTGCAGCATCTGTTTTTACAATTCCAATATTTTTGATGGAAGCAATCAAAAACAAAAATACAAGCGGCAGTAAAATTCCCAGGCTTCCATAGAGTACAAATGGAGTTTCTGTAGTTATTATTATCATGTCCGGAGAAAAGACCACATAACAAAGTAAAAACGCAAAAAGATAATTAAACAGCACAATTTGTTTTGGATTCACTGATGATTGACGGGCAATTTTAAAAATCACACCTACAGAAACACTACAAATAACACTTAATAATAAATACAACATAATTTAAAGCTAAAAAACACAAAAGCCATCCGAAGTAGCGGATGGCTTTATGAATTTATGATTTTGTTTTACAGAAAAAGATTCAAAACATAGTAACAAATAGCTGCTAAAAGAGCAGAAATAGGAATAGTTAAAATCCATGCCCAAATTAAACTAACGGTCACTCCCCATCGTACTGCAGACACACGTTTAGTCAAACCAACACCGATGATAGAACCTGTTATAGTATGAGTGGTACTAACCGGAATTTTTAAATGTTCTGTAAAATACAAAGTCAAAGCTCCGGCTGTTTCAGCAGCAACCCCCTCAAAAGAAGTTACTTTTGTGATTTTAGACCCCATTGTTTTTACAATTTTCCATCCTCCACTCAATGTTCCGGCCGCAATAGCTGAATAACAGGCAAGTGGAATCCATTCCGGCATGATTCCTGGTGTTTCTCCGTCAGGAAGTGCTACTTGTAACCAGGCAGGCATTTCTTCCAAAGCTACTCCTTCTTTATTTACATACACAATTACTGCTGCTGCAATGATACCCATTACTTTTTGAGAATCATTTCCACCATGACCCAAACTAAAAGCCGCTGATGATAACAACTGCATTTTTTTCAGCATTTTTTCTGACTGATGATGGCTCAAACTGCTAAACACTAAACAAAAAGCACTTATTGACAAAACAATAAAACCAACTAAAAGCCACTTTATATTATGAGGCTCAAAAGCTACACTCCAAAAATGAGATTCAAACCTGGGTTTCCCAATATCATTAATCATCATGTGGCTTACAAACCAAACCGTAACGATCATTAATGCTACTGTAAAAATCTTTGGGTAAATACTTTTTCTTGCTGCATTTAATAACCATATCGAAATAGAGTAAGAAGCAATTGCTCCTACTAATGGTGCCAAAAATATAAAAGCGATAATGATAATAACTCCTGTCGGCAATCCGCCCGGTTTTCCCGGATCATACCAGTTTACAATATTATACCAGTGTCTAGTAATAGTTACTCCGTCTTCTACAACAGTATAATCAGAGAAACCATGCATATAAATAGCGTGAGCAACAGCGGCTCCGGCAAATCCGCCAATTAATGTATGAGAAGAACTTGAAGGAATTCCCAACCACCAGGTTAATAAATTCCAGCAAATGGCCGCAATGACTCCCGCCAGAATTACAATTAAATTAATATCAATAGTGTGTGCCGTTTTTGCTACAGTATCTGCAACTCCAAAACCAAAAACCCAATAGGCTAAAAAATTAAAAAAAGCAGCCCAAACAACTGCCTGAAAAGGTGTCAGTACTTTAGTAGCAACTACTGTTGCAATAGCATTAGCAGCATCATGAAAACCATTTATGTAATCAAAAATAAGAGCTAAAACTATAATTGTTATAAGTAAAGTCATGTGTTATTTCTTCAGAAGAATAAATTAAATTTAAGAATGTTTAACCGAAATAGATTCCAGAACGCTGGCTACACTCTTACATTTATCAGTAGCAGATTCCAGAATTGATAATACTTCTTTATATTTAATGATGTTCTTAGCATCTGTTTCGTTTTCAAAAATTTCAAAAACGGCTTTATTATAAACATTATCAGACTTATTTTCTAACTTAGAAATTTTAGCACAAGCCGCTTTAATTTTGTGTGCATTTTTAAAATCTCTTAATTCTTTTACAGCAATTTCAATATTTTGACAAGCTTCAAGATTAATCTCGGTCAGTTTTCTGATAGACTTTGTAATCTTGTCTACCTGATACAATCTCATAATACTGGATGCACCGTGCAAACGGTCTGCAACATTGTCAATAGAAGTTACCAAAGAGTGAATATCTTCTCTGTCAAAGGGAGTAATAAAGTTTCTGCTCAATTCTAAATTTGTCTGACGGGTAATATCTTCTCCTCTTTGTTCTAATTCGTCTATTTTTTGAAAAAGAACTTCTCTTTCTTTCAGAGGAAGATTTACTGCTTCGTGCAAATTAGAAGCTAATTCAATCAAATTACTGGAAGCTTCTTCAAAAAGTGGAAAGAATTTTTTATCTTTCGGTACTAAAAATTGGAAAATACTGTTTATTGACATTTTTTACTTTATTTTTTAGATAGCAAAAATACTTTTTTTTATTTGATGTTAAAGTTATTTCAAAAATTAATCCTGCATTGCAACAGTTTTTTTCGACTATTTGTACTCTTTTAAATAAAAAATTAACCAAATCAGAAAACACTTCAGCATACAATGTGCGTAAAAACTGCTTTATCTCAAAATTAAAACCGGATGAGTTAGCAAATTCCTAAAAACAAAAATAAGCGCATCAAACCGTAAAACATATTCGGTCTAAATCTTTTTTAGATAAATAAGTATTTCAATATTTTTATTTTTGAATAAATCCGACCAAGTTATTTTCACAAAAAACAGCTTATTTATAAAAATTTCAACAGAAATCTCTATAATTAAAAGCAGTAAAAACATATATTTGCTCTTTTTTAATTTTTTTTCACAAAAACCGGAGAAAGGTTTTTGATTTTTATAAAAAACTGTATTTTTGGGAACTCTTATGAAAGACAACAGAATCATATATCACTCTCCGATAGCAACTCAAATTTGGGTTACAATTTCTGTTGCAACTACTACTACCCCTTAGGGGTATTTATCATTACATATAATCCTGAATTTATACATGCTTTTTTATTAGAAGAAAGTAACTGGGTGTATATAAAGTATTGCATTTTTAAAATAAAACAAACAAAATGAAAGTATTAAAATTTGGCGGAACTTCGGTTGCCAATGCAAAAAATATAAAATTAGTTCTAGATATTGTTCTCAGTAAAGCTAAAAATGACAAACTGATTGTAGTAGTTTCTGCTCTTAGTAAAGTAACCGATTTGCTGCAATTAGCAGCTTCAAAAGCAGCTTCTAATGATGAAACTTACAAAGATATCGTTGCTGAAATCGAGAAAAAACACTTAGACGCTTTAAAAGAATTAATTCCTGTAAGCGAACAAAGCGGTCTATTAAGTCACATCAAAAGAATCATTAACCACTTAGAAACTATCTTAGACGGTTGTTTTCTTCTTGGCGAATTATCAGCTAGAACATCAGATACTATTTTAAGTTTTGGCGAATTACTTTCATCTTATATTATTGCCGAATCATTAAAACAAAATCTAAAAAACAGCAGCTACAAAGACAGCCGGGAGTTGATTAAAACCAATAACAATTACGGAAAAGCAGCGGTAAGTTTTGAAGCAACAAACTTATTAACTACTGCATTTTTTAGTGCCAATGAGTCTCAGGTTGTAGTAATGCCTGGTTTTATTGCTTCTTCTTTAGATGATATCAATACTACTTTAGGTCGTGGTGGATCCGATTATACTGCAGCTATTATGGCCGGAGCATTAAACGCCAGCGAACTGGAAATCTGGACTGACGTGAACGGAATGTTTACTGCGAATCCAAAAATTGTAAAACAAGCTCAGCCTATTGCTACTATTTCGTACCAAGAGGCAATGGAGTTGTCGCATTTTGGTGCCAAAGTTTTATATCCGCCAACTATTCAGCCGGTTTTAACCAAAAACATTCCAATTCATATCAAAAATACTTTTGAACCAGAAGCCGAAGGAACTTTTATTTCTAATGTTTCTGTATCAAATGGGAATCCAGTAAGAGGAATCAGCCATATTGAAAACATCACATTGGTAACTCTTGAAGGACCAGGAATGATTGGTGTTTCAGGTTCATCTAAAAGACTTTTCGAAGTGTTGTCGAATGAAAGTATCAATGTTATTTTCATTACTCAGGCTTCTTCGGAGCATTCAATCTGTATCGGAATTTTAAATTCTGATGCCGAAGTTGCCGAAAATGCCATCAACAAAGCATTTGAAATCGAAATTGCCCAAAACAAAATCGATCCATGCATTGTAGAGAAAAACTTGTGCATTATTGCATTAGTGGGCGAAAACATGAAAAATCACCAGGGATTAAGCGGAAGAATGTTTAGTACTCTGGGTAAAAATAACGTAAACATCAGAGCGATTGCTCAGGGTGCTTCGGAAAGAAATATCTCGGCTGTAATTAACGAAAGAGACGTTAAGAAAGCATTGAACACTTTGCACGAAAATTTCTTTGAAGAAAATACCAAACAACTGAACCTGTTTGTGATGGGTGTGGGGAATGTAGGGGAAAAATTTATCGAGCAAATCCACCAGCAAAAGAAATTCTTAAAAGAAAATCTAAAAATCAACGTTCGCGTGATTGCTATGTCTAACTCCCGAAAAATGCATTTTGATGAAGATGCAATTGATTTAGACAATTGGCAAAAAACTTTAGAAAATGGAGAAACAGCAAACAAAGAATTGTTTATCGAAAAAGTAGCGGCCTTAAATTTACGCAACTCTATTTTTGTAGATATCACTGCGAATGCTGATGTTGCTGCTACTTACGAACACTTCTTAAAACAAAGTGTAGGCGTGGTTACCTGTAACAAAATTGCCTGTGCTTCTGCTTATGACAATTACAAAAACCTGAAAAAATTATCTCGTCAATACAATGCGCCATTCTTATTTGAAACCAATGTGGGAGCTGGATTACCAATTATCGATACCGTAAAAAACTTAATCGCTTCAGGAGACAAAGTACATAAGATTCAGGCAGTTTTATCCGGAAGTTTAAACTTTATCTTTAACAATTTCGACAAAGACAATTCGTTCCATGATGTGGTTAAAGAAGCAGGAGTTCAAGGATTTACAGAACCAGATCCAAAAATTGATTTAAGTGGAATTGACGTAGCTCGTAAAATCCTGATTTTAATTCGCGAAAGCGGTTACAAAATGGAAATTGAAGATATTGAAAACCAGGCTTTCTTACCAAAGGAATGTATGGATACTGCTAATAACGAAGAATTTTTCAAATCGTTAATTGAATATAACAGTCATTTTGAAGGTATTTTGGCGGAAGCCATTGCAAAAGAAAGTAGATTGAAATTTGTGGCTCAATTTGAAAATGGAAAAGCTAGCGTAGGCCTGCAATTCATCCCAAAAGACCATCCATTCTACAATTTAGAAGGAAAAGACAATATCGTTTTATTCTTTACAGATCGTTATGTGGACCAACCTTTATTAATTAAAGGGGCTGGTGCTGGTGCAGCGGTTACTGCTTCGGGAATTTTTGCCGATGTAATCAGAATTGGAAATGTTTAAAAGGAGTTGCTAAGTAACTGAGTTACTAAGTTGCTAAGATTAAAAAAAGCTTAGAAACTTAGTAACTTAGAATCTTAGAAACTTAGAAACTATAAAAAAATGAATGAAGTAAAAGTATTTTGCCCTGCAACTATTGCCAACCTTTCCTGCGGATTTGACGTTCTGGGATTGTGTCTGGACAATGTAGGTGACGAAATGATTGTTCGAAAAACGACTGAAAAAGGCGTTCGCATCACTAAAATCGAGGGGGCTAATTTACCTTTGGAAGCCGAGAAAAACGTTGCCGGAGTCGCTTTATTAGCCATGCTGGAAGAAGTTGATTCCGATTTTGGTTTCGAAATTGAAATATACAAATACATCAAAGCAGGAAGCGGAATTGGAAGTTCGGCTGCGAGTTCAGCAGGAGCCGTTTTTGCTGCCAATGAATTATTAGGCAATCCGTTTACGCGAAAAGAATTGGTAAAATTTGCGATGCAAGGTGAAAAACTAGCTTCGGGAAATGCCCATGCTGATAACGTTGCTCCTGCCCTATTGGGAGGTTTTACCTTGGTAAGAAGCTCCAATCCTTTGGATATTATCAAAATTGACAGTCCGGACGAATTGTATGCTACGGTAATTCATCCACAAATTGAATTAAAAACATCTGATGCCCGTTCGGTATTAAAACAAACCGTTTCTCTTAAAAGCGCCATTACGCAATGGGGAAATGTGGGCGGATTAGTAGCAGGATTGTACACGCAGGATTACGAATTAATCGGGCGTTCCTTGCATGACGAAATAGTTGAACCGTTACGAAGCGTATTGATTCCGGGATTTGATTTAATCAAACAATCAGCCTACGAAAACGGTGCTTTAGGTTCAGGAATATCCGGTTCCGGTCCTTCTATTTTTGCTTTAAGCAGAGGGGCAGCCACCGCCGAAAAAATCGCCAAAGGGATGAGCAAAGTCTATGACACCATGAATTTACCTTATGAAATCCATGTGTGCAAGGTGAATGATACAGGAATGAAAGTTATCTAGTTACTATTGAACAGTAACTAGTGAATAGTCTAAACTAATTACTTACTACCTAAAACTAAAACAGAATAATAAATAATTAATGATGTGTATTTGTACTAATTACCAGTTACTAATCACTAATCACTATAAAAATGAAATACTACAGTTTAAACCATAACGCACCTAAAGTTTCTTTTCAGGAAGCCGTAATACAAGGATTAGCAGCTGATAAAGGATTGTATTTTCCGGAAAGCATTACGCCGCTTCCGCAATCTTTTTTTGATAATATTGAAAACTTAAGCCACGAAGAAATTGCTTTTGAAGCAATTCAGCAATTTGTAGGTGACGAAATTCCAACAGAAACATTAAAACAAATCATTGCCGAAACTCTATGCTTTGATTTCCCGGTTGTTCCGGTTGAAAACGGAATCTATTCGCTGGAATTATTCCACGGACCAACAATGGCTTTTAAGGACGTAGGAGCGCGTTTTATGTCGCGTTGTCTGGGTTATTTCAACAAAGACAAAAAAGATAATACCAATACTGTTTTGGTAGCGACTTCCGGAGATACCGGAGGTGCTGTTGCCAGCGGATTCTTAGGAGTTCAGGGAGTTGAAGTGGTGATTTTATACCCTTCCGGAAAAGTGAGCGATATTCAGGAAAGACAATTAACTACATTGGGACAAAACATCAAAGCACTGGAAGTGGACGGAGTTTTTGATGATTGTCAGGACATGGTGAAGAAAGCCTTTTTGGACGAAAGTCTGAAACATAAAAACCTGACTTCGGCTAACTCGATTAATATTGCACGTTGGTTACCACAGATGTTTTATTTCCTTTTTGCTTACAAAGCGTTGAAATCTCAAAACAAAGAATTGGTATTCTCCTGCCCTAGCGGAAATTTTGGAAACATCTGTGCCGGAATTATTGCTAAGAAAATGGGATTACCCGTAAAACATTTTGTGGCATCTACGAACGTAAATGATACCGTACCAAGATTTTTAGTCGATGGGATTTATGATCCAAAAGCTTCTATTGCAACCATTTCTAATGCAATGGATGTAGGAAACCCAAGTAACTTTATCCGAATTCAGGAAATGTACGGCAACGATTTAGCGCAGTTCAAAAAAGACTTTTCTTCTTATACCTATACTGACGAAGAGACTCTGGCAGCTATGAAAACCATTTACAACACCGATGGTTACATTGCCGAACCACACGGAGCAGTTGGTTATTTAGGATTGAAAAAAGAATTGAAAAACTACCCGAACGCTATTGGAGTTTTCTTAGAAACGGCTCATCCTATCAAGTTCTTAGACGTGGTGGAACCAGCTTTAGGAGTAACTTTACCAATTCCTGTGCAAATAGAAAGCGTACTGAACAAAGAAAAAGTAAGCACTAAAATTAAAACGTATGAGGAATTGAAAGCCTTTTTAGGATAAACTTTCAAAAACAAATATACAAACGGCTAAGGAGAAATCTTTAGTCGTTTTTTTATGGGCGTGCCCTCGTTGCACAACGTTTATAAGTATTGGAAATTTAGTTTGGCAACGAGGTCGGGCTGTACGTTCCCGCTTCCCGATAAAAAATCGGGAGAGCTCCACTTCCATCCCTCACGCAAACGCACAAAATCATCAAGTCCTTCTTTTCAAATTTTAAAAACAAATTGATGGAGCACGCTGGAGCCAATCCCTTTTAGCTTGGCATCTTCCGGATACGGAAAAAAACCGAGAAAGATTCAAAATTGCTCCACTCGCCCATTCCTTTCCATCAATAGAAGGAATGGCACAAATAGAAAAATTTAAGCACTTTTTGCGTTCCAAACGCTATAGTGAAAGCACAGTAACAACCTATAGCGAAGCTTTGAAATCCTTCTTGGTTTTTTATAGAGAAAAACCAATTGCCGAAATTGATAATGAAGATGTAATTATTTACAACAATGAGTATGTCCTGAAGAATAATCTTTCGGCTTCGTATCAAAACCAGATTGTGAATGCTATAAAACTGTTTTTTCAGACTATTCGAGAAACCAAGATACTCGTAGATAAAATTCATCGTCCAAAACGAGCTAAAGTTTTACCAAATGTATTGAGTAAGGAAGAAATTAAATTAATTTTAAATGCACATTCTAACCTCAAGCACAAAACAATATTAAGTTTGATTTACAGTTGTGGATTGCGCTGTGGCGAATTATTGGTATTGCAACCCGTTCATATCGATTCTAAAAGAAATTTGGTTTTACTCAAAAATGCAAAAGGCAAAAAAGACCGCATTGCTCCTTTATCTCCAAAAATTTTAGAAATGCTTCGAGAATATTATAAAGTACACAAACCAACTACTTACTTATTCGAAGGACAAATCAAAGGACAACCTTATGATGCCCGAAGCTTACAACTCATACTAAAACAAGCTCTACAAAAAACAGGAATTACAAAACCTGCCACTTTGCATTGGTTGCGACACAGTTTTGCCACGCATTTATTAGAAAGTGGTACCGATTTAAGATACATACAAGAATTATTAGGTCACTCTAGTAGTAAGACCACAGAAA
>NZ_JBPYCT010000011.1:0-33667 GCF_051846875.1 Flavobacterium sp. ARAG 55.4
TTGAGCCGATAGAGGGACTCGAACCCACGACCTGCTGATTACAAATCAGCTGCTCTAGCCAGCTGAGCTACATCGGCGTCATTATTACGGGTGCAAATATACATCTGAATTTTAATTTTCCAAAGTAAATTTACACTTTTTTCGCTTTTTTTTGACTACAATTCGTTGATTTTAGCAATCAGCTGATTTGCAGTTTGTTCCAGTTCTACATTGATTTGCTTGAAGTGTGCTTTCTTATTTTCTACATTCTTAGCATTCACTTTTGCAATCAAATTATCAAAAGCAGCAATAGCCTCATCAATTAAATTATTCGTTTCTTCTGTAGGTTTTCCTGAAGTAGAAAGTTCAAACAAATAAACCGCTTCTATAATATCACCTAAAACGTAGTTGATGTCTTTCTTTAAATTCTTAACGTTTGCCATTTTTATTTTAATTTTAATTTGCGTCTGCAAAAGTACACATAAACTTTTTATTAGCCACTATGAAATGTAAATTTCTAAAATAGAAGCTTTTCCACTCAAAACCAACTCACTCACAGCCGCAGGAATTAAAACCGTATCTCCTTTTTTATAAGAATACTGAGCCCCATTACATTCAATCTCAAAACTACCTTCTACACACATGTAAACTGTAAATGTTTCTCCTGTCTTTTTTGCTAAAAGCTCTCCTTCCAGAGGAATAAAGTTAGTTGTAAAATAAGGACAGTCAACCACTTCATTCGATTGATTAGCTACTTTATCATATTGTTTATAAGTATCTGTCTTTTCATAATTAATAGCATCCAATGCTAAATCTATATGCAATTCACGTCCATTTCCATTAGCATCTACCCTGTCAAAATCATAAATACGGTAAGTAATATCAGAAGTCTGCTGAATCTCAGCTACTACTAATCCTGCTCCAATAGCATGAACCGTTCCTGTTTCCAGAAAAAACACGTCTCCCGATTTTACTTTTACATCATCCAGAATTGAAAGCAAGGTTTTATTCTCCAGATTTTTAACATATTCATCTGCATTCGATTTTTCTTTGAAACCTACTATAATACGGGCATCTGTATCTGCCTGCATGATGTACCACATTTCTGTTTTACCAAAAGAATTATGACGTTCTTTTGCCAAAGCATCGTTAGGATGCACCTGAATTGATAAATCTTCACGGGCATCTAAGTATTTAAAAAGTAACGGGAATTGCTTTCCAAACTTTTTATAAACTGCTGTACCTAATATTTCATTAGGAATATCATCAATCAGTTCAAGTAGTGATTTCCCTTTTAAAACACCATTAGAAATCACACTTACATCTCCTTCAACAGTAGATAATTCCCAACTCTCACCGGTCGTTGGTGAAGTAACTGGTTTATTAAGTACTGTTTTTAATTTTTCTCCTCCCCAGATTCGGTCCTTCAAAATGGGTTCAAATTGTAACGGGTATATATTCTTCATTATTCTTAGTTTAAATTTATCTCGTTTCTGTTTTATTTAAATAAATGAGTTTTACAGCGATTTAAATACATCACAATCCTTTATAACTTACAAAATTTCTGGGCGTTTCGTAAAGCACTACTTCTAAATCAAATTCAGATTCAATATGCATTCTGAGTTTATTCCAGATTACCACAGCAATATTTTCTGCAGTAGGATTTAAATTCTCAAATTCAGGCACATCCAGATTTAGATTTTTATGATCAAAAGCATCTTCGACTTCCTTTTTTATAATATCTGCCAGGATCTTCGCATCCATCACAAAACCCGTTTCAGGATCAATAGCCCCTGTAACACTTGCTGTTAATTCATAATTATGACCGTGAAAATTAGGATTATTACATTTGCCAAAGACAGCATCATTTTGCTCAGAAGTCCAGTCCTTGCGATACAAACGATGTGCGGCATTAAAATGAGCCTTTCTGCTTATTGTTACTCTCATAATCCAATTTTAGATTCAAAAAATTAGTTTTAAATTTTATGCGCTTCCAGATAATGATAAAATTTATCGAAAATGATTTTAAACCATACGGTATAGATCTCCGGATGAATTAAAATATCCTCTTTCACAGCCTCAATATCCATCCATTTCCAGGACTCCACTTCATCTGAATTAATCAATGGGGCTTCATTATAATTACCAATCATAACATGATCTAACTCATGCTCCGTTAATCCGTTATCGAATGGTGCTTTATATATAAAATGAAACAATTCTTTAAGCGGAGTTTCAAACCCCATTTCCTCCATCAGTCTTCTGTTTCCTGCCTCAAGATTAGTTTCACTTTCACGCTGGTGACTGCAGCAGGTATTAGTCCACAACATTGGAGAATGATATTTATGATGTGCCCGCTGCTGCAGCATCAATTGATTTTTATCATTTAACACAAAAACCGAAAAAGCACGGTGTAATACCGCTTTTTCATGAGCTTCTAATTTTGGCATCAAGCCAATTTGCTCATCATTTTCATTAACCAGTATTACGTTTTCTTCTGTCATAATTTTTTATAGCTAGACAAAAATACAAAAAAGATAAGGAAACCATAAGGCTTTAACGTTCTCTTTCAAAATATAAATCAAACTGAATTTCATCCACTAAAAGAGACAATAATAATATCTGACTACACCTTGCTTTTAAAACCGAAAACATGCTTAAATCGTATATATAATAAGTTAAACAAGCCATAAATAGCTGTTAAAATGTAAACGAACCGACATTAAAAACTGAAAACGACCGTTATCTTTGTTAGTGTCAAACCATTACACAGCAATATTTAGATTATAAAAAAACACATTAAAGACAAAAAAAATGAAAACAAAAACCCTAATTAATCTGCTTTTATTATTGCCTGTATTTATGTTTACCGCCTGCGGACAAAACAAAAAAAACACAGTAACAATTAAAAAAACATCTGATAATAAAATCAGTAAACCCGGCAATCCATACTACTCTAACACCGACACTACAAAACTAAAACTTAGTGATGCCGAATGGAAAAAAGTACTTCCGGAAGACGTTTACTTGGTTATGCGTCATGCCGAAACAGAAAGAGCATTTACAGGAAAATACTGGAACACTGAAGACAAAGGAACTTACTATTGTGCCTCCTGTGGTAATTTATTATTTCGCTCTACCGCCAAGTTCTCCAGTAGCTGTGGATGGCCTAGTTTTTTTGAGCAGGAAAATAAAAAAAGTGTTACTTATAAAAACGATTATTCATACAACATGGAACGTATAGAAGTACTTTGTGGAAGATGCGGTGGCCATTTAGGACATCTTTTTGATGATGGACCTCCTCCTACAGGAAAAAGATATTGCATGAACTCTATTGCATTAGATTTCATCCCTGACAGCAAATAATTCGGATACATCAGTTAAAAAACAACATTATGAAAAATTCACTTTTAATATTCTTACTGCTTTCTATAAGCATGATGGGACAAGATAGTAATAAAAAAAACACTTCAAACACAGAAACCATAACTCTTGGAGGAGGTTGTTATTGGTGCATTGAAGCTATCTTTGAAAATCTTGACGGAGTAAAAACAGTCGTTTCCGGTTTTTCAGGAGGAACAACAGTTAACCCAAGTTACGATGAAGTATGTACCGGAAAAACAGGACACGCCGAAGTTGTTCAAATTACTTTTGATAAAAGCAAAACCGATTTAGACGAAATTCTAAAAGTATTTTTTACCGTTCATGACCCAACTACATTGAATCGTCAGGGGGCAGATGTAGGAACACAATATCGCTCGGTAATTTTTTACAAAAATGACGAACAAAGAAAAACGGCAACAGACATTATCAATGATTTAAACAAAAACAAAGTATACAATAACCCTATTGTAACCAAAGTAGAACCTTTAAAAAAATTCTACAAAGCCGAAAATTACCATCAGGATTATTACGAATACAACAAAAACAAACCCTATTGTAGATTAGTAATCCAACCCAAATTAGAAAAATTTGAAAAGGTTTTTAAAGACCGATTAAAAAAGAAATAATTTCACAATCCCCGACTAAGCAATTATTCGGGGATTTTTATTTAAAGATTCGCCAATTTTTAATGCGCATTTTTCACCATCAATAGCTGCCGAAATAATTCCTCCCGCATAACCGGCTCCTTCACCACAGGGATACAAACCTTTTATTTGCAGATGTTCCAATGTAATTCCGTCTCTTGGAATTCTTACTGGCGACGATGTTCTGGATTCAGGAGCATGTAAAATAGCCTCATTAGTCAGATAGCCACGCATGGATTTCCCAAAAGCAGTAAACCCTTCGCGTAATATTTGCGTTAAAAAACCGGGAAAAACCTGTCCTAACTCTACTGGTGTAGTTCCGGGAACATAAGAAGTTTTAGGAATATCTTTTGAAACTTTAGACTGGGTAAAATCAATCATCTTTTGCGCAGGAACTTTTTGAGTCTGCCCTGCCAGATGCCATGCTTTTTGTTCAATGCTTTTTTGAAATTCCATTCCTGCCAAAGCCCCAAACTTAGCAAATGGTTTAAAATCTTCTAATTTTAATTCAACTACAATCCCCGAATTAGCTGTCACCTGATCTCGTTTAGAAGGTGACCAACCATTAGTCACTACTTCACCGGGACTTGTCGCACAAGGCGCTATAACACCTCCCGGACACATACAAAAAGAATACATTCCTCTACCGCCTACTTGCTTTACGATACTATAAGGCGCGGGTGGTAACAATTCTCCACGAAAATCGCAGCTATACTGAATGCTGTCAATCAAAGATTGCGGATGTTCGGCTCTTACGCCTAAAGCAAAAGGTTTTGCTTCTATAAATATTTTTTTTCTATCCAATAATTCAAAAATATCTCTCGCCGAATGCCCCGTAGCCAAAATTAATTTATTGGCTAAAATTCGATCCCCGTTCTGGACAACAACACCTTCTACCTCATTATTCTTAATTAAGATATCGGTTACCCGTGTTTCAAACAAGACCTGACCGCCACATTCTTTAATTTTCTCACGGATGTCTTCTATAATTTTAGGTAATTTATTAGTTCCAATGTGCGGATGTGCATCGACTAAAATATCAGAAGTAGCTCCGTAAGCTACTAATAATTCTAAAATCCGGTTGACATCGCCTCTTTTTTTAGAACGGGTATATAATTTTCCATCCGAATAGGTTCCGGCTCCTCCTTCTCCAAAACAATAATTAGAATCCTCATCTACAATATGATCCCGATTAATTGCTTTTAAATCACGACGTCGTCCACGCACATCTTTTCCGCGTTCAATAACAATTGGTTTCAAACCCAATTCTATCAGTTGCAATGCTGCAAAAAGTCCCGCCGGTCCTGCACCTACTACAATTACTTCCTGAGCATTGGAGACATTAGGATAATCAGGAAGTTGTAATATATTTTCCTGAAAAGTATCTCCTTTAAGATAAATAAGTACTTTCAAATTGATTTTAACCACTTTTTGTCGTGCATCAATCGAACGTTTTAAAATACTAACATGCTCAATTTCCTGTGGAATCACTTTTATTTGTTTGGACAAATAGTCCTTAAGCAACAATTCATTTGCAGCAATTTCCGGAGTTACCTGAAGTAAAAGTTCTTTTGGCATTGTATTTTATTTTCTATTAGCTTTCTTTTTATGAAAGAAGTTGCAAAAATACGATTTTGAATCGAAAATTAGTTTACGAATATAAAATCCATTTTCAAAATAGTCTTCGTACTTTTGCAATTGAAACTTTTACGATAAAAAATGTCCAGAAAAATAAAATTAATTTGGGATTTCCGCGGACCTGCTGCTGCAAAAACAGCAGAACACCACGAAATACATTTAAAAGAATATATTGCGATAGAAAAACTTCCTTTAAACATTACCGGATTTGAGGTACATGGCGAAATGCAAGCCGTAGCTTTTATGGTAGTTACTGATGAAAATATGATTCAGGTAAGAGATGTCTTAAAACCACATCGCGGGGAACTTTTCACCGAATAGAGCGCAGATTTTAGAAGGCAGAAAACAGAAGGCAAAAAAAATTCAGATTAACACTTTATTAAAAAGAATTAATCTGAAATCTAAAATTTTAAGCCTCCAATATAAATCTAATTTGCTACTTCACTGATAAATTTAATACGCATCAAACGCAATTCGTCAATATCGTAATCTCCTTCAAATTCTTTTAAGGCTTCTTCTATTTTATCGGTTTTGGATTCCATGAAATAGTCATGAATTTCTTCCTGCTGATCTTCATCAAGCATATCATCAATCCAGTACTTAATATTCAATTTAGTTCCCGAATATACAATTTGTTCCATTTCTTTAATCAGCGCATCCATTGTTAAGCCTTTTGCTTTAGCAATATCATCCAAAGATAATTTTCTGTCAATATTTTGAATAATATATAACTTATTAGCCGAATTAGTCCCTGTAGATTTAACAACCAGATCATCTGGTCTTATAATGTCATTATCTTCAACATACCTATTGATTAAAGCAATGAATTCGGCACCATATTTTTTAGCTTTCCCCTCCCCAACACCATGAATATTAATCAATTCAGCTTGAGAAATTGGATATTTCAAAGCCATATCTTCTAATGATGGCTCCTGAAAAACCACAAAAGGAGGTACCCCTAATTTTTTAGCTACTTTTTTACGTAAGTCACGTAACATTTCCATCAAGGCTTCATCGGCAGTACCAGCAGATTTAGCTGCGGTTACTATCGCTTCGTCTTCCGCATCACTGTATTCATGATCTTCTGACATCATAAATGATGTTGGATTAGCAATAAAATCCAACCCTTTCTGGGTGATTTTTACAATCCCATAAGTCTCAATATCTTTTGACAAATACCCCTCTACTAAAACCTGTCTCAACAGAGCCATCCAGTATTTTTCGTCATGTGCTGTACCACAACCAAAAAAAGATTGCGAATCGGTACGATGCGCTTTTATAACAGCATTCACACGACCTATTAAGGTAAAAACAATTTCTTTAGACTTATATAAATGTTTGGTATCACGAACTACTTCCAAGAGCTTAACCACTTCATCTTTCGCCTCAACTTTGGTTTTTGGATTTCTGACATTATCATCCATATCAGCTCCTTCCCCGGTTTCGCTATCAAATTCTTCCCCAAAATAATGCAGTAAAAATTTTCTTCGGGACATAGACGTTTCTGCATAAGCAACCACTTCCTGCAACAAAGCAAAACCAATTTCCTGCTCGGCAACCGGCTTACCTGACATGAATTTTTCTAATTTCTCTACATCTTTATAAGAATAATAAGCAAGACAATGTCCCTCACCACCGTCTCGGCCGGCTCGCCCTGTTTCCTGATAATAACTTTCTAATGATTTAGGAATATCGTGATGAATTACAAAACGAACGTCTGGTTTATCAATCCCCATTCCGAAAGCAATCGTAGCCACCACCACTTCTACATCTTCCATTAAAAACATATCCTGATGTTTGGCTCTGGTTTTAGCATCCAGTCCGGCATGATAAGGAACAGCGCTTATACCATTAACTTTTAATACCTCGGCAATGGCTTCTACTTTTTTACGGCTTAAACAATAAATAACCCCTGATTTCCCTTTATGCTGACGAATGAAACGAATAATATCCGATTCCACATTTTTAGTCTTAGTACGTACTTCGTAATACAAATTAGGTCTGTTAAAAGAAGCTTTAAAGGTAACCGCATTAGACATATCCAGATTTTTAAGAATGTCTTCCTGTACTTTAGGAGTTGCCGTAGCAGTAAGACCTATAACCGGCACTTCACCTATTTGTTTAATTATATTTTTCAGATTTCGGTATTCAGGTCTAAAATCATGCCCCCATTCAGAGATACAATGTGCCTCGTCTATAGCAACGAAAGAAACGGTGACACTTTTCAGGAAATTGACATTTTCTTCTTTAGTCAGTGATTCCGGGGCTACATACAATAATTTAGTTAATCCCGAAGTAATATCTTTTTTTACCTGAGCAATTTCGGTCTTTGTTAGTGAAGAATTTAAAACATGGGCGATGCCGTTTTCTGAAGACAAACTTCGTATCGCATCTACCTGATTTTTCATTAATGCAATTAATGGAGAAACTACCACTGCAGTTCCTTCCTGAATTAAAGCAGGCAACTGATAACATAACGATTTTCCTCCACCTGTAGGCATTATTACAAATGTATTCTGCTTGTTCATTAAGCTTGTAATCACTTGTTCCTGTAATCCCTTAAATTGACTAAAGCCAAAATATTTCTTTAATTCTTTATGGATATCAATTTCGTTTGAATTCATTCTTTATTATATGGTATTTTGTATAAATTTGCATCACATAAAGATACAAATTTCTTTTACACACACAAATTTTAAACATTCAGTTTTGATATCCAAAGAAAATATATTGGGCATTGCCAAAAAAACCATATTATCTGAAAGTGAAGCAATTGTAAAACTAATTGATTACCTAGATGAAAATTTTTCAAAAGCTGTAGAAATTATCTTTCAATCTAAAGGGCGTCTTGTAGTTACAGGGATAGGAAAAAGTGCCATCATTGGTCAGAAAATGGTAGCGACTTTTAACTCTACAGGGACGCCTTCGATGTTTCTTCACGCTGCCGAAGCCATTCATGGTGACTTAGGAATGATCCAAAAAGACGATGTCATCATTTGCATTTCTAAAAGCGGAAACAGTCCGGAAATCAAAGCACTTATTCCATTATTAAAAAGAGACGGAAACCCATTAATAGGAATCAGCGGAAACATCAATTCTGCTCTTGCTAAAGGTTCCGATTATGTTCTCAATACAACCGTAGATGCAGAAGCCTGTCCTATTAACTTAGCCCCTACAAACAGCACCACAGCGCAATTAGTAATGGGAGATGCACTTGCTATTTGCCTAATGGAAATGCGTGATTTCAAAGCAGAAGATTTTGCTAAATACCATCCGGGAGGCGCTCTGGGCAAAAGACTTTTACTCCGGGTAAAAGACATGATTGTACACAGTCAGAAACCAATTGTTAGCCCTGATACCGCTATTAAAAAAGTGATTTTTGAAATATCTGAAAAAAGACTGGGAGTAACAGCAGTAATTGAGAACAATAAAGTAGTAGGAATTATTACAGATGGTGATATCAGAAGGATGCTAAACGACAGAGATACTTTTACCGATTTGACTGCAAAAGATATTATGACCAAAAACCCAAAATCAACCTCATCAGAGACCATGGCTATTGATGCTTTACAAATTTTGGAAAATCACTCTATTACTCAACTTATTGTTATTGATAATGAGCAATACAAAGGAGTACTACATTTACATGACATACTAAAAGAAGGAATTCTATAATGGCAAAAAAAAACACAAACGAAATGTCGTTTTTAGATCATCTTGAAGATTTAAGATGGTTATTAGTCCGAAGCACTATCGCCGTAATTATTATGGCAATAGTAACCTATTTTATTAGTGATTACTTATTTGACACTATCATTTTTGGCCCTACCAGACCCGGCTTTTTTACTTATGTATACTTCTGCGAATTATCGCATAGTCTGGGTTTTGCAGACAGCATCTGTATTACCGAAATGCCTTTTATCATCCAGAACACACAAATGGAAGGTCAGGTAAATGTTTTTATCTGGATATGTATCCTGTTTGGCTTTATACTCAGTTTCCCGTATATTCTATGGGAAGTCTGGAAATTTATAAGCCCTGCTTTGTATCAGAACGAAAAGAAAAATGCCAAAGTTTTTATCTTTTTCTCCTCTTTGCTATTCTTTCTCGGGGTTATTTTTGGTTATTTTGTCGTAATTCCTATGTCCGTGAATTTTGTGGCTACTTTTACTGTCAGCCCAACTGTAATTAACCAATTTACTTTGGATTCTTATATCGGGATGGTAAAAACTTCTGTTATAGCCAGCGGATTATTTTTTGAGCTCCCAATCATCATTTATTTCCTGACTAAACTGGGACTGGTAACTCCTGCTTTTTTAAGAACATACCGAAAATATGCCATTGTACTGGTGTTAATTATAGCCGCAATAGTTACCCCTCCGGATGTAGTGAGTCAGACGATTGTTGCCATTCCGATGCTATTAATTTACGAAGCGAGTATCTTTCTTTCTGTTTTGGTAGTAAAAAAAGAAAAAGGCTTAGCGCTAAAAAAATAATAAATTGTTAATGTGTTTATTTGTTTGTCTGGTTATTCGTTAATTTGTCGAAAAATCTAATGAACAGATACTCAAACAACCCAACTTAAGATGATTTTAAGAGCCGATAATTTAGTAAAAACGTACAAAGGAAGAAGTGTCGTAAAAGGCATTTCGGTCGAAGTCAATCAGGGAGAGATTGTGGGTTTATTAGGCCCTAACGGAGCCGGAAAAACAACCTCTTTTTACATGATCGTAGGGCTAGTTAAACCCAATGCCGGAAGCATCCATCTTGACAATACTGATATTACAAATTACCCAATGTACAAAAGAGCGCAACAGGGAATTGGTTATCTCGCTCAGGAAGCTTCTGTGTTTAGAAAACTGAGTATTGAGGACAACATCCTGAGTGTTTTACAATTAACAAAATTACCCAAAGAAGCCCAAATTGCAAAAATGGAAAGCCTTATAGCCGAATTTAGTCTGGAGCATATCCGCACCAATCGTGGTGATTTACTTTCAGGAGGTGAACGCCGTCGTACAGAAATTGCCCGTTGCCTGGCTACTGATCCTAAATTTATCTTACTGGACGAACCTTTTGCCGGAGTTGACCCTGTAGCTGTTGAAGACATTCAAAGAATTGTAGCGCAATTAAAAAATAAAAATATCGGAATCTTAATTACCGATCACAACGTTCAGGAAACTTTAGCCATTACCGATAAAACTTATTTGATGTTTGAAGGTGGCATCTTAAAAGCCGGAAAACCAGAAGAATTAGTAGAAGACGAAATGGTACGCAGAGTGTATTTAGGACAAAATTTCGAATTAAGAAAGAAGAAATTAGAATTTTAATTAAAAAGCAGTCTGCAGAATTTAAATAGCAGCATATAAAAATTAGATTTTAGACTCGATGTTTAATTGTCTTAATCTGAAATCTGAAATCTGAAATCCGAAATCTGAAACTACTCTTTTGTAATAAACTGCAATTGCTGTAAATCGCCATTAAAAATATTGACATCAACATTGCCTTTTATTCCTGAAACAGAAGCCTTTTCGGTAAATTGCCAGAACAACCAGTCTTCGTCTAATTTCTCTCTGTAAAAATTATAATTAGCAATCCAAAACAAATAATCTGAGAATTCTTCTTTCAGAAAATCATCATAATAACGTTCACCTGTATAGATTATCGGTTTTACTTTATAATGTTCCTCTATTTTATTTAACCAGCGTCTGAGTCCTATTTTTAATCGACCGACAGATTGATTTTTAGGCAATTGTTCGATATCGAGAACCGGCGGCAAATCTCCTTTTTGCAAAGTGACGTTTTTTATAAAAAGTTCGGCTTGCTCGATAGAGTTTTCATTGGGACGATAATAATGATAAGCACCCCGAATCAGCTTATTTTCTTTGGCCTTGAGCCAATTCTCCTTAAATCTTTTGTCCAGCCTGTCATCACCCACAGTAGCTCTGATAAAAACAAACGAAATTTTATAGTCATTGTCTAAAGTTTCTACTGCATCCCATTCAATATCGCCCTGATATTCTGAAACATCAATCCCGATAGCTTTGGCTTCATTTTTTTCTAAAACCTGATAATTACGTACATCTGAAAGTTTTTTAGCTCTGGCTTCTTTGTCTAAAACTTTATCGGTTTTAAAACTGAAATAATAAGCTAATCCATCTCTGTAATGGTAAACTGTACCCAAAAAAAGAGCTATAAAAAAAACAATAACACCTGTTTTAATTGTCTTTTTCAATACTACTGAAGACTTCTTCTTCGGCTTTCTGTATGTCGTAGTGCGACGTCTGTTATTTTGTTTTGCCATCTAACGAAAACCTATTATTGACAACAGATAACAACACATAACTTATAATAACCAGCGGAACTCCCGCGTATTGAAAAAAGAATACTAATAATACCGAAAGTGCTAAAAACACTATTTGAAGCAAGTTATCTTTGAAAGTAAATTTTTTAATTTTTAATGAAAACAACGGAATCTCAGCATTTAGAATATAAGCGCTAAAAGCCGTAATGAGCAGCAACATCCACTGGCTGCTAAGCAATTCTAATACAAATAACGAATCAGAATAGCTTACCACTAATGGAAGACTCAATACAAACAATGAATTAGCCGGAGTTGGCAAACCAATAAAAGACTCGGTCTGACGTGTATCAATATTAAAAAAAGCCAAACGATAACAGGAGCCCAGCGTAATTACAAAACCTAAAAAAGGAAAAACAGAACTGTTTGAAATTTCGTGCTGACTGTTTTCCAGTAAAAAATACATCACATAACCCGGAACCACACCGCTGGTTACCATATCTGCTAAGGAATCCAACTGCAATCCTAATTCTCCGGTAACTTTAAACAAACGTGCAAAAAAACCATCAAAAAAATCAAAGAAAATCCCTAAAAAAACAAAAAAAAAGGCGACTTCAAACTCTTGTTTACTCACAAAAACCATCGCAATACAACCACAAAAAAGATTTAGTAACGTAATAGTGTTCGGGATGTGTTTTTTAATATTCATTTTAATTTGCTTTATTAAGTATAGCTACAAATTTAATACAATACATTTTGTTATTTCCAATTCCTTATTTTTTCTTCAACATCATTTTCAACAACCGATTTATTATTCATTATTTAAAATAACTAAGAAGCCAGCTCGTTAAAAAATGATACTTTTGAAAAAAAATAGTAACGACATTTATTATGGCACACATTCCCTTTTTAAAAAAAATAACCCTATTACTATTCTTTATTAGCCTTGTCAATGCAGTCAGTGCACAAAATATTCAATTATCCGGAGAAGCTGCAGTAAGTGTGATTACGTGTGGTACGGGAAATGAATCTTATTCTCTTTTCGGGCATACCGCTATTCGGATTAAAGACCCTGTTAATTTTGTAGATGCTGTTTATAATTATGGTGCTTTTGATTTTAGCACGCCTAATTTCGTTCCTAAATTTGCCAAAGGAGATCTGCAATATTTCGCAGTTGTTAACCGCTACACTGACTTTATCAGTCAGTATGCTTATGACAGGCGTTCAGTTGAGGAACAGGAATTACAGATTCCTCTGGAACTGAAACAACAGCTATTTGAAAACCTAAACACTTCTTTAGCCTCAGGGGACAGTCATTATACCTATAAATTTATTGATAAAAACTGTACTTCAATGGTAGTTGATCTCATCAATAAAACACTGGGCAACATTGTAATTACAAAAAAAACAGATACTGAACTTACATACAGAACTATTTTATATCCTTACTTTAACCATCATTTTTACGAAAAATTAGGTACAAGTATTATTTTTGGAACCAAGGTAGACGAGCCCGGTACTAAATTATTTTTACCGATAGAACTGCAGAAGAGTTTAGCGGTAACCACCTATAAAAACAAGGCGTTAGCACCGGAAAACAAAACTATTTTGAACTTTGAGCCTTCCCATCTGTTTTCCTGGTGGAACAATATTTATACATACCTTATTTTTACAGCTTTATTAGTAATTCTGAATAAAAGAATGATACACCTGAGTTTTTTTACCATAATGGGATTCCTTGGATTATTCTTTATTTTTATGGGATTCTATTCTAATCACTTAGAACTCGCTAACAATTATAATGTACTGTTGTTTAATCCCGCTTTATTAGTTTTGGCTGTGTTTTACAGCTTAAAAAATAAAGTATGGAGCTATAGACTGGCAGTATTTAATCTTATTTCAATTGGAATATATGTAGTGATTTTACTCAATAAAGTGCACTTATTTATTGTACTGCCATTAGTAGTCACTTCTGTTTATTTTTTGATACAACTAATACTAAAAAAGAGAACTGTTCCAAAAATTAAATAATAATCAACTAAATAATTTTATTGCCCTCTGTAAAATAAAACGGTAGTTATTGTCTTCAGTGTAATACTAAAATCCAGGTAAAAACTGCGGTGTTTAATATAATACAAATCATACTGCAGTTTGATTAAACTTTCTTCAATAGATTCTCCGTAACTGTAATTTACCTGTGCCCATCCGGTAAGACCGGGTTTAATAACGTGTCTTGTTTCATAAAAGGGCATTCTTGCTGCAATTTCTTTTACAAAGAAAGGACGTTCCGGTCGTGGTCCTATCACAGCCATATCTCCTTTTATAATGTTTACAAACTGCGGAAATTCGTCCATTCTGGTTTTTCTCATAAACTTGCCAAATGCGGTAATTCTGCTGTCATTACAAGTAGCAAAAACTGCTTTCTCAGCCTCTGCATTTTCAATCATGGTACGAAACTTTAATATCTTAAATACCTTCCCGTCTTTCCCTACTCTTTCCTGCGAATAAAACAAACTTCCTCTATTTGCAAAAGCATTTATAACAAAAATAAAAGGAATCAGTATCAGTGTGATGAACAAGCCCACAACCGAAAGCATGATTTCCAGAATCCGTACTATTGCCAAATACAGGCGGTTTTGATTGCTACGGCTAAAAGGGAAAAACCGATAAAAATCCCGTTCTGCATATTGCACAGGAATACGCTGGGTTTTTGACTCATAGACCTGTGAATATTCTCTGATTACTTTTCCTGACTGTAATAATTTCAACAATTGCTGGTACAGCTCAGTGGTAATATTTTCCGGTTTCTGAGTACCAATTACAATTTCAGTAATATGCTTTTCTTTTACATAACAAAGTAAATCTTTCGTTTGTACAGCTTCTAAATACGAATGAAACCCCTCTTTGCTACTCGGATAATCATTCACATACGCTATAATTTTATAGTGCGGATCAATATTTTCAAGTCCCAGAATAAGTTCTTCGAGCTGATTGTTGTCACAAACTAACAATGCATTCTGAAAAAACCTTCGAGATGCCAGAAATCGCACATAGAACACTCTCCATACCAGCAATGAAAAGAAAAAAACCAGTAAAAATGTCAAAATCTGAAGCCGGTTAGAGGGCAATTGAGGAGCATAAACAGGAGTCAGCAAATAAGCCAGTACCGTAATGGTTACCGTAAGAATAGTACTTTTTATAATCTGGTATTCATTACTGGATACCTGCAGATTGTAAAACTCTAATATTGTACCAATTACTTTTAAATAAAATACAAGAACTATCAGGTAAATCAGATTAGAGACTGCTGCTTTTAAGTATGCCAAATCAAAAAAGTACCCGAAACTATATAAAGCTATGACAACAGCGCATACATCTACAAGGTGCAGAATTGCTTTCCTTTCGGAAATCTCAAAATGTATTTTATCCTGTAACATTCTTTTTTGTCGGCAATATAGTTCTTATCTGTAAAATTGTCAACTCTGATGAGCTTTAAAATATAATTTCTGTACAAGTTTACAAACTATCTGCTCAGACTTGATAACATATCCTATTAATTGTAAATTCAGTTTAAATACTATTTAAAAAATAAAAAATAAGATATTTACACTATTTTAGTGCTGCTTTCAACCGGTTTAATTTGTATATCCAGTAACGTTAAAGCGTACACAAAGGCCGGAGCAGCGAGCCGCATAGCAGCATGATTAATGGTTAGCAGCCAAAAAACATAAAAGGAGAAAAAATAAATATTCTGGTAATTATTTAAATACAGTACCACAGGAGTTATAAACAAAATTAATAAAATCAATACGCCAAACATACCGTGTTCCGCTAATAATCTCGTAATTTCGCTATGAGAAGCCACTTCCTGTCCTATTTCCTGCTCTCTAAATATTTTCCCTAAACCAATACCTACTCCCATCACAGGATTTTCTTTAAAGAGTTCGATTTCTGTTCCCATTACCGCTTCACGTCCTCCCAGACGGTCTTCTTTCTCCCTGCCAGCAGCATTCTGATTGGCATATCTCTTATTAATCAGTCCGCTGGTCTGAACTACACTATAGCTCCAGACACTAAAAACCAAAATACTGCTTAATACTACAATCCATTTCAGTTTTCTTTTTCCTGAAGAATTACTCAACAAATAGGCTGCTATAATTATAAAAACAATCATCGCAAAGCCCGTAATTACTCCTCCTCTGGAAAAAGTAACAATAGCTCTGTAGCTTGTTAAAACAAAAAGAAAACCATTTAAAGCTATAGTTATTTTTGATTTGGACATAAAAACCAACTGGCAGAAAAAGACAAACATCCCCAGCCCCAAAATGGTAGCCACCTGATTAGGACCAAAACCTCCCGAGGTGGCAAAATTAGACTGGGTTCCGGTTACTACATCCTGTACACTGGGATTGTACAACAGCAAATATACCAGCGTAGCAATAACAGGTATTCCAAAAAACACTATAATATTTTGCAACTGTGTGAATGAAAGCTTTCTTTTATAGCAATACAACGCACACAATCCCAGACAGACCGGTCCCGAAATATTAAATGTAATCGCTTTACGCACTTCCAAATCAATTATCTGCGTACTCATTGTCATTAAAACTGAGGGGACTAACAACAGAAAATACAACCAGTATATGATACTGTTCTTTGAGAAACCACTTAACACAAAACCCAACAGCATTAGCAGCGAAACCACAGTCTTGACGTATTCGTAATTTAAATTACCACCTGTCATCCTGATAAAAACCTCTGCACCTACCAGATAAGCAACAACATACAAAACTTCATTATTTCTGTTATTAACAGCAATAACATAATAACCGCCAAAAGCTGCCACCAGCAACGGATATATTTTAGATAAAAACGGAATATAAAAAAGAATAAACGCCAGACCTACATGGAACAGCGTCAGATTGATATAATTGATTTCTGATTTACTCATTTATAATATAATTATACTTTGTAATAAGTTTTTTCATCATTACACTTGAAGAGTATTGCTTTAATACATCCATTTTTAGATTTGTCCCCAAGTTTTTCTGCAAATCTTCATTAAAAGCTAATTTTAAAAAATGTTTTTTTAACGCTTCGGAATCTTCAGGATTAAATAATACCCCACTATATCCTTCTTTGATAAGCGAAGAACAAAATCCAACATCTGTACTTATTACTGCTAATCCAGCATTTCCATATTCTAATAAGGAAACTGGAAAGCCTTCATATGTTGATGCCAAAACACCAATATTCGCCTGAGACAAAACAAATGGAATATCCTCTTTAGAATCATATAAAAAGACATTTTCATTTAAATCTTCTTTGTCTATAAAATTCTTTAATTCATAAAAATATTCATCTTTATAAATTTTACCTACAAAATGTAAAGACCAGAAAATATCTTTTAGTTTTGTCTGATTGAAAGCTTTAAGTATTGTAATATGATTTTTAGGTTTTTTTAAATTGGCTAAACAGATTATCCTTTTACCTTTTTCCCCTTTTAAATATGTATTTTTTACTATAGCTCTATTTTCTAATATAAAATTAGGGATAAAAAATACTTTTGCTGTTTTTAAATTTTCTAAAATCCATTTTTGAGATTCCGAATTGACTGTAAAACAAGCTGAAAAGAAAAAAGAACAAAAAAGCAGTACAGCGTGTTTGTTTTTGTTTTCATTTATTCTGTTTCCGTAATGGTCATGCCAGATTATCTTAATGGCTGGTAATGTCAATTTGATTAAAACAGCTAAAAAGAAAGAAGAACTGTGTGCCTGAATGATTCGTATCCGGTGTTTCTTAAGGTACTTTCTGAGTGTAAATACTGCTTTTATATCCAGCGTACTTTTTTTGTTTAAAAACAGATAATTTGTTTTATTACTTATTTGCTTTTTTAAAATCCCTTCTTTGCGGGTAGCCACTATCGCAGAAAATTCAATTTCTTCCGCAAGAACATTGGCATAATTTACCGCCATGCGTTCGGCACCACCTGCTTCTAAGGAATCTATCAATTGCACTACTCTCATTGTTGCAGTAATTTTTGGATTTCTGCTTCAAAATAATCTAAGGTATATTTTTGTGACCATTGCTGTGCCGCCTTGCTTTTCTTTTCAAAAACTGAAGGATTATTAATTAAATCATTAATAGCAGACGCATCTTTTTCAACCTCCATTTGAAGTAAAACGCCCCGTTTTCCCTGTGCTAACATATCCGGAACACAGGAAACGGCAGTTGCCAGCGGTACACAACCCCAGAACATTCCTTCGGCAATGGCTTTTGGCCAGCCTTCACTTTTAGAGGGCAGAACGACAAAATGACTTTGCTGACAGGCTTTTTTAATTATCTCCTGATTTTGATTCCCGTGTAAAATCACATGTTCTTTTAAATTACTGACTTCCACATATTTTTCTATATCCCGCCTTAGTTTTCCTTCTCCATAAATATCTAAAAGTATGTTGGGAATGCTTTCTTTTATTTGTTCCAATAGCTGAATGGCATATATCGGATTTTTACCTTCCACTAAAGTCCCTGCAAACAGCAGTCTGATTGTTTCTCCGGAATGTACTGTTTTTTGAATGGCTTGCTTTTCAGTTTCCGAATAGGTCGCTGTAAAAAAAGGCCGGATATTCTCCGATTGATTCTTCCAGTTTCCATATACTAACACCTGCATATTCCGCGTCAAAAAAGTATTGCTTAAAATCCATTTTTGCAGCCGGTAAGTCCACGGTTGTTTTGCTTCAGGATCCCAATTGCCTGCGTATTTTGCTGATTTGGTTTTGAACGGAAATCCTATTTGCAGTATGCAGCCCAGTAATCCCATATTACCGGGGCAACGCAAATGGATATGATCGGCCTGCTGCATCGCTTTTATTATTTTTATCAGCACCAGCGGCAGTACCAGCATGGTTTTTAAAATCTTTATGAATGAGGTTAATGCAATGGCAGGTACTTTAAAAAAAATAATGTCCGGATGTTCATAAGGGATGTCAATAGTGCCTTTTTTTTCTGTGCTAATTGGCGCGACAACAGTACACTGAGGTGCATTTTTCAACCAGAGGTTCATTTCCCGGACATAGGGTGCATACGCATAATATCTGCTTTGCTCTTTATAGTGCGGAACATGTGTAACAATTAACAATTTCATGTTTGTAGGTAGTCTTATGACCGATAGCTGTAATTGGTTCGATGATTAACAGTATCGCAAATATACCTATAAAACTTTAGTTTAACTAAGCTGCAGCGGTACACTGCTATATCTAAAATCATCCTTAAAAAAGCATTCCTTTTACACACCGTAAAGTCTCTTAGAGAAGTCGTGAATCGTGAGTCGTGAATCGTAAGTTGGGAGTCGTGAGTTGTGAGTTGTGAATTGGGAGATTCAGGAGTTTTTTCTTGCCCCTGCCCTAAAGGGTGAAAAAAAACTGGGTGTTTTGTTATTTCTTTTTTACCCCTGCCCCTAAAGGGAAAAAGAAATCAGAACGTAAGTGTTAATCTAGAACGTTGGGGATTCTAGGCTTTCTTTACGTCTTGGGTAAAATAAAAACTTAGTACTCTTTCTTTTTTATCACTTCCTTCAAAAGTTTTTTCTTGCCTCTGACCTACAGGGTGGGAAAAACGGAGCAATTGTTACTCTTCCAGCAGACCTGTTTTCAGTTAGGGGTTATTTCTTTCAAATTTATCTAATACCGCATTGACTTCATTCAGATCAAAGGCATAGTATTCACAATATTCTTTAATTGTAAGATGTTGGTAACTGTGCTTTTTCAAGGCTATTTTTATCCGTTGAATTTCTTTCCGGGCATAGCTTTCACTTTTATTTGTAAGCCGTACAATATCTTTGGGATAAATTACAATTCTTACCATAGCATCTATAATTTAAAGATTTGGTTATAACGAATTTAAACATTTTTTTTAATTTTTACACTATTTTTCTTAAATATTTTTCTTACCATAATATTGCAATTTTTTGTTTACCAATACATTAAAACAAATCCAATTAATTTTATTTTCTTCATTTTAAAAAATAACATTTAAACGAGACATTCTATTAGAATTTATACAATGTTTTTTTAAGCTTATTTAAATCTCAAAATGCGGTTAAAAAATATATTCTGAAGTGTCATTGCTCCTCTTTTCCTTTTCCTGTAACGGTTTTTGATGAAATCCATTATGTTTATCGAACATTTACCCTCCTAATTTATTTTACTCATCGGATGATTTAAACGGTTCTTTTTTAAATATTGTAGTTTTCATAACGTAAGCATGCTTTATCTATGGAGTATCTATGGAGTATCTATGAACTATCCTCATTCAAAAAACGAATGTCAAATTGGTACTATTTTGCTCTTTTTGCACTAAGCGGTATTTATTTAACTGTTTCATGTCTTTTGATCATTACATTACCAATCCGCTTAAAAACTTCCTATTTAGTGTTACCAATCAAAAGTGTAACAAACGACTGATTCCACACCAAAACATTGAATTTAAAAACATTAAAATATAATTTCACCCCATTATTAACTCCTTAAATTTTTTAAATATGGGTAAATTAAACAGTTTTATTAAACTTGAAGGTACATTAAATGATTTGACCTTTTACAAATCTCAGGGAAATTATCTCGTACGTACTAAAGGCGGTGTCCCTAAAAAAAGGATTATGTCAGATCCTGCCTTTGCGAGAACGAGGGAAAACTTTAGTGAATTTAGCACTAATGCCAAATCGGGTAAATTGATTCGGGACTCTATTGGTATTTTACTTAACCGTGCTAAAGATTCTAAATTATCCAGCAGGATGCTACAATTGCTGAATCAAATTAAAGATTTAGACAGCAGTTCCAAAAGAGGAAAACGTAAAGTATCCATTGGTTTGAATACCGCAGCGGGGAAAGCTCTTTTAAAAGGTTTTGATTTTAACGGCAGAGCCAGTTTGGCCAATGTACTGCATGCACCTTACACATTAGACTCCACTACAGGAGTGATCACTATTGCCGATCTGGTGACTGCTCAACAGTTGCTGTATCCTGAAGGAGCCACGCATGTTAACTTACGTTGCGGTATGGTTAAGCTCGATTTTGACAGCGGTATTTTTGCCAACAGTTACAGTACTGACACTATTTTGCCATTAGATGATACGGCAGCTTCTGTAGTACTGACACCTACTGTTGTTCCCGGCGGAAGCGGATTCCAGTTGAATCTTTTGCTCATCGAATTTTATCAGGAAGTCAATGGGATACAATACCCTTTGCGCAGTGGTAATTATAATGTCCTTAATTTGATTGACATTATTTAAGATTTTTATTTTCTTTCTTCGAAACCCTGCTTCATGCGGGGTTTTTGTTTGTTAAGGGTAGTGAAGCGTGAATGGTGAATGGTGAGTTGTGAGTTGTGGATTGTGGGTTGTGTTAGGTGGTACACCGGTTTTTCCTTGTCCCGGCCCTAAAGGGAGGGAAAAACCAGAGCATTCGTTTCTCCTCTACATTTTTTCCGTTATGAGTTGTGGGTTATAGGCAGGTGGTAATTGAGGACTTAAAGATTTCATTTCATGTTTTACACACCCCTATTTTTTGGTTATGAGTTGTGGGTTTTGAGTTGTGCTTAGTGGTGATTGAGAAAAATTGTGCTCTGCTTCATGCTTTTTACACACCCCTAACCCCTCTCAGAGAGGGGAATTTGTATGTGCTAATTTCGTATGTTTGGTAGCTTTCTCCCTGCCCGTCCCTAATTTTTTTTTCTTTCCCCGCCCTAAAGGTAGATTTCTTTTTTACCCCTACCCCTAAAGGGGAAAAGAAATCAGAACGTTAGTGTTAATCTAGAACGTTGGAGATTCTAGGCTTTCTTTAGGTCTTGGGTAAAATGAAAACTTAGTACTCTTTCTTTTTTATCACTTGCTTCAAAAGTTTTTTCTTGCCCCTGACCTAAAGGGAGGGAAAAACTGGGTGATTTTTTAGGATTTCTTTTTTACCCCTGCCCCTAAAGGGAAAAAGAAATCAGAACGTTAGTGTTAATCTAGAACGTTGGGGATTATAGGTAAGGGACTCGTAACAAACCAATCCTATACAATTAATGCCTTAAAATTTTTTTGATTACAGCTTCGGGAGCTAGGTATTCCTCAAAGTATTCTCTGCCTGCAATTTGTATTTGTTTCTTTAAATTTTCATCTGTGATCAGTTCATCAATTGCTTTTTGTATTGTTTCTTTATTATTTGCATAAATCAGATGTTCATAATTCAATAAATCTGCGGGTAGTTCATTAAAATGTGGTGTTGTAATTATTGCTTTTCCTAAAGCTAAAAATTCAGCTAATTTCCATCCATGACATGAAAGTACTGCAGGAGTATTAAAAACAATTGCAGATTTTTTTATTTTCTTTACATACACTTTTAATGGAATTTTTGCTGAAGTTACCAAATTATCATACCCTAAATTATTTCCATCTGTTCTTGATGCAAAGCCTCCTTCAAAAACAACTTTTCGATTTTCCTTACAGCATTCAATAAATAAGGCTCTATAATCATTAGTATCTTTTTCTTTCCTCCAAATACTACTTATAAAAAAAACTTCATTTTTTGATGAAACTTCAGGATAGTATTTACTTATATACAATCTTTTATACTGTCTCCAATAATTAGCAACAAAGTCTCTTTTATTGGAAATATTTGTTTTAAACTTATAAAAATTTACTCCCATATAGAAAAGGGTCTTGAAAAGATTCCAAATTTTAATCCCAAATCCCGGTCCAATCGAAATAATTTTTTTCGCCATTTCACCATGCTGCCATACTGTTTTATCATAGTTAATTTTTCCGTAAACATCACACCACTGTAAACTCATTAAATCAATTTCATTTGAGTCCCCAGAATCAATAATAATTTTCTTTACAGAATTAGTGTTCTCAATAATAACTGCAAAAGTGCCCTGCTTAAAGAGCGGAAATTTAGAAATATTAAAATTAACTTTTCCAACCACCTCATTCAATCCCTTAATATAATAGGCATCATAAAATACATTACATAAGCCATATACGTATACTTTTGATTTCATCATTATTTTCCTGGTTTATTAAACAACAAACTTCCCCATGCTGAAAATCTTCCTACAGACTCTGTAAAAGCTGCTTTTTTATCTTTGGCTGTCAGCATATTTGACAATCTGATCAGCGCTAATAATAGGGTTATAGCATGCCATTTTAATTTGTCTTTTAAGTTAGGATTGGGATTTTTTACTCTCCATACATACCAGCCGTTTCTCACTACCATTTTACCATAACGGTATTGGTTGGGTCTGCCAGAAGCTGCATGAAAATGATTCAGCTGAGCAGCTGTATTGACATATAATTTTCCTTTTTTAGCTAAGCGCAAACAAAAATCAGCGTCTTCATATAGGCCGTAACCTTCAAAATAAGTTGAAAACCGGGTTGAATTAAATACTTTTTTTCTAAACGAAGAAACACCTCCCATTAGCAGTTCTGCTTCATATATTTTATTACTGGGAGGTAAAAAACCAATACTTCGTCCATGAGAAAATAATGGCGAAAAACCCGGCGGACAATCACTATCCAATACCAGTTTTTTTCTTAAAATGAACCGGCTGCCGTCTTTGCGTTTCCAGCTATCAAAACAGAATTCATTAATCTTCGGTATATAATTATTCGTAACTTTTTCCCATTTGGTTTCATTAGCGATATAACCTCCAACACCTAAAGCTTCGGGGAATTTCTGATAAACCTTAAGTAACTCTTCAAAATAATTTGTTTCTAAAACTGTATCATCATCTAAAAAACAAACAATTGCTGAATTACTATCTGTTTTACTAATTCCAAAATTTCTTTGCCTGGTTAATCCTCTATCCGCATTAGAAACTAAAAAATATTTTAGGTTTTTAAACGGATGATTTTTGAGTATTGCTTCGGTTTCCTTATTTAAAGAACCATCAACTATTAGTATTTCATCGGGATAAAGTGTTTGTATACTGACTGACTGCAGCAGTTTCAGTAGCGGCAGCGGACGCATGTAGGTACAAATGATTAATGTAAATTTCATGGTTTACTCATCAGATAGTTTGCCCAATATATACTCTGTTTCCATTCTTTTTTAAAATTAAAAAAGTAAATCAACGGATTTTTAATTGATTGTGCACTGTAATATTTAATAAACAAGGTCGTTTTATACCCTTTTTGCTGTTCTTTAGTATGATGTAATAACTGATACAACATGACTGTAGGTGAAGGTTTGGGTTTGATTTTATCCTGATTCCATATTAAATCGGGTTTTGTTCTAAACCCTCCCATTGGTGCTTTAAGATGTGAAATCTGAGGTTCAGGCACATATAAAATATCCACTCCCTGATTTCGCAATTGCATCCCAAAATCATTGTCTTCACCATAGCCAAATTCATAGCCCATATTGAATTTAACTGTATTTAGAAATTTACTTTTTATAAAACTATTTCCAGCCCCAAAATTAAGAGATTGCATAACATTTTTATTACAATTAAATTCATTTACTTGAGGATAAGCAGTTGTAATAGACTCAACTCCGTATTTTTTAATATTAAAAAAAATATCTTTTAATAAAGTCTTCTCAAATCGATTGTCATCATCATTCAAAAATACCCATTCGCTTTCTACTTCGGCTAAAGCCAAATTCCGGGCATTGCAAGCACCTGCCTGGTGGGTAAAAATATGTTTGATCACAAACGGCCAGTTTTGCGTGGCCAGATAATCCAATTCGGAAATGCTTGCTTCTAAAGGATTTTGTTCTACGATAATCACCTTTTTGGGCAAATGGGTTTGTTGTGCCAAGTCTTTTAAAACATCATAGAGGTATTGTTTTCTTCCTATAGTTGGAATAATAACATCTATTTTTTCTGAGTTTAAATCATCCGCTGAAGAAACATTCACTTCAATCTTGTCCAGTTTTATCAAATAATCATTCCTTTTTTTAAAAAAAAGACTGTAGACTAAAGCCAGGAAAGGAAACTTTGATTCATAAATCATCAGATTTAAAAATAATAAAAATACCCATCTTGTTTTATAATGCTGCTTTACAAATTTAAAAAGAGTATAATCTGAAGGTTTTCTTTCGCTTAAAAAACTATGATTTTTCAACAATTCAGGTTCGGAGTAACATAGTAAACCTAGCGGCATACTAATTTTAGCTATTGAATTCAAATAATAATCAAAATTAGCCTGCTGTTTTATTTGGTTATCAATTGCCATTAAAACATCGGAATGTATTATTCCTACTGAGCTACTCATTTGCCAGGTGGGATATCTTACTTTCTTATTTATCTTTATGAAAGGAGATTCTTCAACATAACCAATTCTATTTCCTAAAAAATTTACAGCAGCGGGATTATAAGAGAGCATCATTTTATCATGATAAAAGACAGTATCTATTTTATCTAAATTCAATGCCTCACTATACTTTTGATGGCACCAAACAATTTTGCACTGAGAATATTTTTTAGCCAGCTCCATTAATACAAAAGCGATTGACTCCTTGTTATTGAAAGGGATTATTTCATTATTCTCCGAAATAATTTTTACTACATTTTTATTGTCATGGTATATTAGTATCACAATTAAACTATTATCGATTTATAAAACTCAATATTTTTCTTTGCTATTATTTTTATATCAAATTGTTTTTCTACTTTTTCCCTGGCTAATTTTCCTGTATTTAAACATAACCTTTCATCATTTAAACAGGCAGCTATTTTTTCAGCATACAGTTCGTGTTCTTTAGGGTTAATCAAAAAACCATTTACTTCATCATCAATCATTTCTTTAGCCCAGCCAATGCTGGTTGCTACAATAGGTTTTTCCAATGCCATTGCTTCGAGCCAGGAAACCGGAAATGCTTCTGCAAATGAAGGAAATACACAAACCGTTGCTTTGAGGATCTGTTGTTTTATTTCATCATAAGGTACGCTGCCCAAGTATTCTACATTTTTTATTGCCTTTTTAGAAAAAAGCTGCTGCATCATGTTCCAAGTCGAAGGATTATCCGTTATAATATCGGGAACATCTCTGCCAATTAAAATTAAGCGGACATCCGGATTGCTATCGACTACCTTATTAAAAATTAAAGGTAATTCTAAAAGTCCTTTTTTACGAATTAAACTTCCAAAATACAGTATACTTTTGTCTGATTTTTGTACTGAGTCATCTGCTTTGAATAATCCGGCATCAATTGGATTGGGAATAATTTCGAATTCTTTATGTACACCAAAAACTGTATTGGTTTGATCTGCTGTAAACCGGCTTACTGAAATTAATTTATCAGCCTGTTGCAAAGCTTTTTTTTCATGAAATTTATTTATCCATTTTACCGGACGATTATCCAAATGACAAAAATAGGCATCCGAACCGTGCAATCTAATAATTAACGGGCATTTTTCAGGTTTAATAAAAGAGGTAATTCCTGTCCAATCAGGTGCTTCAACCACATCAATTTTTTTATTGGAATACAATTGATTGATTATTCTTTGCAATTTTTTTCTCGTCAAAAACCAGGATAAGCCTTTCAACTTTACATTTTTTATTTGCTGTACCAGTATACCAGAATCCTCAAAATAAGCATCTTCTCTTTGTCCATATACCAATACCCGAACTGAAACTCCCTGTTTCAAGAGTCCGATTGCTAAATTTTTAATGCTTGTCCCTAATCCTCCTGAATTTCCGGTTTTTGTATGTGGATATTCGGGTGTTAAAAAGGCTATTTTCATACACTTGTGAATTGTGAATTGTGAATTAACATTCACAATTCTATACTTTAAAAAAAATCTTTGATAATTCTGGCGGTAAATATTTCAGCACCATCGGCGTTCATGTGACCGCAGGAAGAGAAATATTTGTCTTCTGTTACTACATTTTCGTAATTATGAATTTCCGGATAGGCTTTTTTTACTTTATCGAAATAGTCCATTCCTTTGGTATTTTCACACATGGGTGTCATTACCGAAATCAAACGGATTTTATTGGTTTTACAAAGCTGCCTAATTTCTTCGTAGTATTTATTTTTTAATGGTTTTAACGTACTGATGTCATTTTTCATATTGCCTTTCTTATTATTATCCAAAGCATAAAAACCGCCATGCTCTAATAATTTTGATTTTTTATGAATTAAACTGAAAAACATTTCTCTAACACCAATTCTGGTTTCATATTTCACATAACGATAAAAAGGGATGTAATACAACTCCTTAAAATCGGCTTCCTTATAAAAATGATTTTTAATAATTTCTGAATCATGCAAATATGGTAAAAATCCAGCTGCTACACCTTCTGCCTGATGCTGATTTGATAAATTCAAATCGGTTTCCAGAATTACTGTTTTTATTTTATAATTTCGTTCCAGCATCAGTTTTAATAGTAACGAGGCTTCAAATAAATGTCCGCCACTCATACCATAATTGAAGGTTTTTAATCCTTTATCTTCGAACATTTTCGATACAAAATGATTATTGGCTCTGGAGGAACCTAAAATAACGACATCGTAATTTCGTGGTGCTGAATTGTAGACGTACTCTATTTTATTACGATTATTTGCCTGTAAATAAACTGAGGTATAGCAATAGTCTAATACGACTGCTACCAGCAAAAGTGTAATTATTGTTTTTATGGTGAATAACAGAAATTGTTTCATTGTGATTTTATTATAGCAAACTTAAAATTTCTTTTCTACCGCTGCCCCTAAAGAGGAAAGAAATTAGAATGTATTTCTCTCTTCATTTCTTTTCCTTCCCCAGCCCTAAAGGGAGGAAAAAAAACAGAACTTTTTCATTTCTTTTCCTTCCCCAGACCTAAAGGGAGGAAAAAAACAGAACTTTTTCATTTCTTTTCTACCCCTGCCCCTAAAGGGGAAAAGAAATTAGGACATTATTATTAATCATTAACGTTGTAAATTTTCGGTTCCCTATAGGGCTGGGGCAAAACGAAAATTTATATTATTCATTCCTTTTTTCTTTCACTATCCTAAAAGGTGGAAAAAAACATTGTTGCTATTTCTTTTTCTACCCCTGCCCCTAAAGGGGGAAAAGAAATTAGAACATTCTTGTTTATCATGAACGTTTGAAATTTTCGACTCCCTTTAGGGCTGGGGTAAAACGAAAATTTATATTATTCATTCCTTTTTTCTTTCACTATCCTAAAGGGCGGAAAAAAGAAATCTAGAACTTTTATTTTATATGTGATTTAATTTCATCTATAACCTCTTCTAAGTTAGACATTATCTCTTCATTTTTAAATCGTATAACTTTCAAACCTTGAAATTCGATATCTACTGTTCTTTTTTGATCCATAATTTGTTGTTCCTCATCCAAATGATATTTTCCGTCTATTTCGATTACTAACTGAAGCGCATGACAATAGAAATCAGTCACATAAATACTAATCGGGTGCTGTCTTCTAAATTTATATCCTGCTATCTGATTATCTTTAACAGCTAACCACAGTTTTTCTTCTGCTTCCGTTTGATTTTCTCTTAACTTCTTTGCATTTGAAAAAATCTCTGGAGATGCCCCTTTCCACATGTTTTCAGCATGGGTTTTCTTTTTGTCCATAATACTAAAAGCTTCTATTAAACAAAATAAAGAAAATTATTAATTTCCTTTTTACTCTTTATCGTAAATTTCTTTTTCTACCCCTGCCCCTAAAGGGGAAAAAGAAATTAGGACATTCTTGTTTATATATGAACTTTCTGCTTTATCAGAACTGAAAATAGATAAATTCTTTATAGTCTGAATAGGTTCCTAATCCAATTATTGCAGCGAGGCAAAATGCCAGTTTTAAAGTCTGGTATCTGCCGGAGATGGGTTCTTCTTTTGTACGGTTGTTCCATTCGACAATAACAAATGGTATTATCATGATGACTAATTCATAATTGTATCTCTCATTGGTTAAATACTGCGCTGTGAAATCTCCGTTTGTAAATATATTTCTGATGTACAAAATGGCACCGGTAATGGTTTTTGCTCTGAAAAAAATCCATGCCAGACACGTTAAGCTGAAAGTTAATCCAATTTGTGCTATCGTTTTGAGCGTTTTCCAACTTCGGTCTAAAACTACGGTATCCAGATTGTTTCTGTTTGATTTGCTTAACAGTAAGGGTAAAAAATACAGCGCGTTGATGAATCCCCAGGCAACATAGGTCCAATTGGCTCCATGCCAAAAACCACTGACTAAAAAGATAATAAAAGTGTTTCTGATTTTCATCCAGAGTCCGCCCTTGCTGCCTCCTAACGGGATGTATAAATAATCCCGAAACCATGAGGATAATGAAATGTGCCAGCGTCGCCAGAATTCGGCTATGTCTCTGGAGAAATACGGATAGTTAAAATTTTTAAGCAAATCGATTCCGAACAACTTTGACATTCCTAATGCCATATCTGAATAACCGGAAAAATCGCCATAGATCTGGAACGCAAAATAAACGGAACCAACCAACAGTGACAGCGTATTCATCGACTCATAATGATCAAAAATGGCATTGGCATAGGTTGCACAGGTATCGGCAATTACTACTTTTTTGAATAATCCCCATAGCATCTGATGCATTCCTTCTTTGGCTCTGCCAAAATCAAATTCCCTTTTTACTTTGACCTGAGGCAATAAATGCGTCGCTCTTTCAATAGGTCCCGCCACCAGAAGAGGAAAATAGCTTACAAATAATGAATAATCGACAAAATTGTATTCGGCTTTAATTCGCTTATAATAAATATCAATTACATATGACAGACCGTGAAAAGTATAGAATGAAATTCCGACAGGCAAAACGACATCGAGCAAAAACGGAGATATTTTTAGACCAAAACCAGACATCATTTCGGCAAAAGAAGCGGCAAAGAAGTTGTAATATTTGAACATTCCCAGAAATCCCAGATTGATTCCGATACTTAACCAGAACCAAAATTTCCGGCTGTTTTCTTTTTTGCTCTTTTCGATTCGGATTCCGGTGTAATAATCCAAAAATGTAGAAAAAACCAATAAAAATAAAAACCGCCAATCCCAACAGGAATAAAAATAATAACTGGCAATGATTAATAGGGTGTTTTGTGTGGTTTTATTTTTGTTGCATACAAACCAATAGAATACAAAAACTATTGGGAGGAATATGGCAAAAGTTAGGGAGTTGAAGAACATTTTTAGTAGTGAGTGGTGAATGGTGAATGGTGAGTTGTGAGTCCCGATAGCTATCGGGATGAGTTGTGAGTTGTGACCTTCAATCCTTCGTCGGGCTCAGGACAGGCTTAGCTCAGGGTGACACACTAGCAAACATTATTCTAAATTAAATTTCATAAGTATCTTATCAATGGCATTCCATATTTTTTCGGAAGCTTGTGTTGGGGTTTCTCCTGCTACAATTTTGTACCATTTTTTACCTTCGGAGACATTAGACAAATTGCCTTTTAGTACAGCTTCTATCTGGTGTTCTAATTGATTTTTATTGGTACAAAAAATAACGGCTTCGGGACTGGGCATACTTCTAAAATGAACATAGTTATAATTCTGACCAATGTCCCGAATTCCTTTTTTCAATTGAGGTTGTTCGTAATTGTAATATATACATGGCTTGTCATGTGCCACAAAATCAAACACAGTAGAAGAGCAAACATTAGTAACCAATTCTGAATGCGCACACACATTGTGTAATAGTTTTAAATCGGCTTTGATTGGAAATACTTCGTTCCATTGTTTTCCTATCGCTTTCCATAACGGATCAATTACGGCAATTATATCTTTGTTGGTATTAATTACTGCATCATATCGGGAACTTAAATCCACAGGACATTTTCTGTAAATAATTCCTAAATTGTATCCTTTGGTATTCAACGAACGAACCGCATTCGCCAAATCTTCCAGATAATACTGATCTAAAGGCGAAGTAGTTTCATCATCACCTGAAAAACAGATATACTTTTTTTGAATATCCAGATTGTACTCCCTGAAAAATTCTTCTCTTGTCTGTAACAAAGAAATATCATAATGTGGCTCAAACTGCGGCGTTCCCGTAACCATCAACTGGTTTTCTTTTACAAAAGGATAGTATTGCAGCATTTGCTTTTTCATTAAATGACTCCATACACAGTAATAATCGGTTTCTACGAGCTGCATTGCCTTAGGGACGTTGTCCCAGGAATAGACAAATGCGACAGTGGGAATCCCTAAATCCTGAGCAGCCAGTAAAGCTCCAATGGATTGAGTGGCACGCTGGGTGGTACACAAAATCAAATCGGGTTTGATTTCCTGCAATTGCGTTTTGCAATAAGCGTATTTTTCAGTGGAACGTTCCAGTTTATTGATGCGTTTTCGGATGCGAAGAATTCCCTTTTCGGAAGAATTGAATCCTATAAGCAATCTGATGAAAAAAGTCATCAGAGTATTTTTTAATCCTTTATAATTAAATGGAAACTTATAGGTTTGGTAGACCGAATCTGAAAACTTTTTTGTGGACACATTCAGCTCAATGTGCTTTCTGATTCGGCAATACAATGGGGTAAGCGGATGAATCTTTTGTTTTTTGATTTTTACCTCATCATAGCCCAACTCTTTCTGTAATGGAAAAGCAGTATTGTTCCAATAGATGATTTGGTTTCCTTTTTGTTCTCCAATTTCCCTGAATTGAGTGAAGGCAAAATTGCGCAATCCTACCCCATCCGGAAAAAAAATAAGGATTTTTTTGTTTGTCATTTACTATCAAAAGTGTTTTAAAAATTGGAACAAAAATAAGGGTATTGGGGATATATTGGTTTTTATTTTTAGAAAAAAACAAAATCAAAAAATGTAAGCTGATAGCATTCTAAAATAATAGAAACAATACGACCTCTCCTTTATGTGATTTGCTTCGCCTATTCGCTATCGCTCGAGTCTCCCTCTGGTCGAAATGACAAAACCGACCTAGTGTGTCATTCCGATGGAGGAGGAATCGCATCCCTACTTTTAAATCTATCATTCAAAAACTCAAAATCTGAATTGAAAGACCGTATCAACTCTAATTTCTTTTCCCTTCTCCAACTTTTTAATTCTTTCTCTCGAAGAATTGCATGCTGTACCCAAGTATGTTTTTCATAATAAACTAGAAATTCAATATTATATTTAGCTGCAAAAGTTTTATTACGGTCTATTATATTCTGATGATGTTGTTGTAATCTTTGCTTCAAATTATTAGTCATACCGATGTAGAAAGTACTTCTATAACTATTTGTAATAATATAAACGTAATAAGTATGGTATCCCTCGTTTAGTTCATACATAAATCCCTAAATTTTCATGCATTGAATAATAAAATTAAAAATAGTCAATTATCTTTCTTGTGCGTATTTTGTTGTGAATTATCTTTATGTGATCTCTCCTTCGTCGAGATGACAAAACCCACCTAGTGTGTCATTCCGATGGAGGAGGAATCGCACCCTGCATTTCATCTCAATCATCATATTAAATAAAACAAATTGTAAATACTTTTCTCTTTGTAGAATATCTTTTTTGTAATCTATCCCTTTAGTCGAAACGACATTATAAATACTGCGGATTTTCGCTTACCCCTGCCCTAAAGGGAGACGAAAATCCGGGAAGAAAAAAGAAATAAACCAAATACATAAGCCTACCCCTTCTTGTTCTTCAATTTTTCTCTTTGTACTTGTTCGATGGGTAATATGTCGGTGCTTTTATAGTTTAAGGCTGCATAAACTGCAGTTAAGTCGCGGCTTAACTTACGTAAGCCCATAGGCTCGAGAGATGCGGCATGATCGGTTCCTTTCCACGTACGGTCCAAGGTGTAGTGTCTTTCGATAATGTTTGCCCCCAACGTATAGGCGGCAATATCAACTGCAATTCCTAAATGATGTCCGGAAAAACCAATGTGTTTTACTTTAGCTCCATATTTAGATTTTAACCAATTAATATCTAACAAACAAACATCTTCAAAAGGAACCGGATAACCCGAAGTACAGTTGTATAAAACCAAATCCTGATTGCGCCCTTTTTGAATAAAGAAATTCACTAAATCTTCGGTTTCGTCTTTGGTGGTCATTCCTGTTGAAATATGGATTTCGCCCTGATAGTTTTCGCAAAGCCAGGACAGCATGGTATAATTGTTATTACATGCCGAAGGAATTTTAATAAAATCCGGATTTAAAGAAGTTATTTCCTTTGCTGAGGTTGTGTCCCAAACTGAAGTTGAATAGGTTATTCCTATTGACTCACAGTATTTTTTTAATTCGGCGTGCTGATTTACATTAAATTCCAGATACTCGCGGTGTTCGCCATAAGTCTCTCCATACGCATTGGAGCTATTGGGATGCGGCGCATTGTATTGTGCTTCGGTTAGTAATTCTTTATTATTCCTTTTTTGGAATTTTACGGCATCGGCATTGCAGAATATTTTGGCGATTTTAATCAGCTCTTTGGCGATTTCCATTTCTCCTTTGTGGTTACAACCTATTTCGGCAATGACGTAAGGTTTTTTATAGTGGTTCATTTAGTTCATTTTGGTCTAACAAATAAAATTAAATTTATTTTATAAAAATAATATAATGCGATATTATTCGATTTACTTCTTTGTCATGCTCAGAACAGGCTTAGCTCAGTGTGATAATGGTGGGATTACTTTTAGGACCTTTGAAAGGGTTAATCTAACGAAATCAATAGTATTTTCTATAAGCACTTCGACAGGCTCAGTGTGACAATGGTGGGATTTATTATTCTATTTGCTACTTATACTGTTGT